>JAAZLD010000332.1 GCA_012799495.1 Desulfitobacterium sp.
AGTCTTGAGGAGAGGAAACTACCACATTCATTCCCATTTTTCCAGCAAAAAGCAAGGAGTTAGCCATATTATTACCATCACCAATATAGGTCAACTTCAGTCCAGCTAATTTTCCCTTATGTTCTTGGATTGTCAGAAGATCTGCCAGTACTTGTGTGGGATGCAAATAGTCACTTAAACCATTGATGATCGGAATATCCGCATATTTTGCCAGTTCAGTAACATCCTCATGGCTGTGGGTACGGATCATTATTCCATCTACCATTCTAGAAAGGACACGAGCTGTATCTTTAATAGGTTCACCACGGCCGATCTGGATATCCCGATCACTTAAGAATAAAGCTTGACCACCTAATTGAATAATTCCCGCTTCAAAAGCTACTCTTGTCCGTGTAGAAGACTTGGTAAAAATCATAGCCAAAATCTTGCCTTCAAGCAGTGGATGAGGAATCCCTTCCTTACGTTCTTCTTTTAATTCCTTAGCTACTTTTAACATATAGGAAATCTCCTCTGGTAAGAAATCCTTCAGACATATATAATCTCGCCCCTGAAATCCTTCTTTATTGATTACTGGCATAAAATCTCCTCTCTTTCTCTACCTTAATATTCTCTACCTAAGTAAGTGATGCCTTCCGACCTTAAAACTACTGTGGCATATTTATAGGCATTTCATACTTATAAAACCATTTCACACTTATCAAACCATCTAAACCATCAAAAATAAAATTTATGTGTATTATTATACCTTTAAATGAATAATGATACAATAATTAAATTGCTTATTTTTGAGAAATTTTTACCTCATCCTTCTTGTCAGGTATTGTAAAGTACTTATGGTTCCCATATTTTAAAAGAATGGAGATATATTAATTACATATGTAGGATACATTTAACAAGGGTTATTAAAATAGATATTTCAAAAAACTTCTCTCCATGTAATAATAGGTTAAGTAGGAAAGGTGGGGATATCAATGACTTGGAGCCAACGTCTAAAAACAGCTTTTGAAACTCTAAAAAGAATGGCTGTTCCTCTCTATGTTTTTTACATAGCCTTTTACGTCATAATAATTACTATTACTTTTGCAACTATCTTTTCTTTTTTTCTCCCTTTTATGAGTAATAACGGATTCTATCCATTACATTACTCAACATCTTATAATCCTTTTACCCCTGTCCCACCTGGTATGGGCTATTCCTATAACCTTGGCCCCTTTGGTGATCTATCCTCTTTTATTACCTATCTTCGCCCTATATTTGGAAGTATTCTAACAGTAGTTGTTTTAGTTTGGCTTCTTTCTTCCTTATATTTAACAGGTGTTTTTCATCTAACAAAAAAAGCCCTCACAGATCGGGCTCAATTTCGCGACTTTCATTTTGAAGGCTTTACCAGAATCCTAGGTTTTTATGGATTGATGTCATTAATAGGAATTATTATTCTGATGGTGGGAACTTTTATTGCAGCTTCCTTACAATCGGAGTATAGCTTATTCCTTTTTGTTGTAGTTTCCTTACTCATCCTTCTTCTAGTAGGGCTCTTTATTTCTCCCTGGCTTTTCTCTGCACCTTTTTATATGCTCAATAACCTCCAAATGTCTTTTGGTGAGTCCTTTAAAGGGAGTTGGGACTTCTTCCGTAGGCACATGTTTCCTTTATGGGGAGGCTTTCTTACGGTCTTTATCATTCAGTTAATCAGCAGCTTTCTCAGTGAAAACTCCCCCACTTTTGGCTTGTTGATCACCTTGGTAGTATTCCCCTTCTTGACCATCGTTCCAATGGTCTGGGTTCTTACTTTAGAAAAGGAAGAGCAGGGAAAACCCTATTCATACGAAAAAAACGCCCAAGATTCATATGAAAGAAACTATCAGGATTCATATGAAAGAGGCTATCAGGAAGGAAGCTTTTCTCCTAGTTTTGAGCAAGATAGTTTTTATCAGAGAAAAAATAATACCATGGAAGAGCCGAAACCCTCAGAACCTGAACATTCTAGCACTGAACTAGGAAATTCCGAACCTCCTAGACCTGAATCCCCCACACTCCCTGAGCCTTCCGGTATATATAATCCACCTAAAGATCCTTATGCCATGCCTCAAGATCCCTATGCTACTCCCGAAAAACCCTATATTCCTCCCTCACCTCCATCTCAGGAGACTGAAAAGGGAACTATCAACTTCTGTTCTAATTGTGGGACAAAAGTAAGGGAGGGAGCATTTTACTGCTCCCAATGTGGAACCAAATTATAGAGCTCTATCCTTATTCAATCACACAATACTAATAGCTAGAATTCGCATCGTATATAAGAAAATTAAGGGAGCATATCAACGCCTTATAGTGCAGTTAGATATACTCCCTTTGTTTTTTATAATACTTATCTACTCATCCCTAATTCAAAACCCTACTTTCATTATACTTCTTGCTAGCTTTTAAGAAAACAAACAATCCGATTACAGCGGGGATCATAGCTAGCAAATAGATGGTCTGGAAGCCTACCAATTCGGCAATAATTCCCCAAAGAATTGACCCTACACCAATCCCCAAATCAAATCCAACGAAGAAAGTAGCGTTGGAAGAGCCTCTCCTTTCAGGAGGTACATTTCGTACAGCCATAGCTTGAAGGACAGGTTGTGTTGCCCCAAATCCAATTCCATAAATAAACCCGGCTACAAGAAATGCGCTCAAAGAATTGGCAAAGTAAAGAAGAAACATGGTTACTAATACTGCTATAATTCCTGGCAAAACAGCAGCAGCATAACCTTTGCGATCCGATAGTTTTCCAAAATAGGGACGGGATATCAACAAGGACAAAGCGTAAACGGTAAAGAAAAGCCCGATATTTTCGATCCCTTTATCTGCTGCATAAAGGGCGATAAAAGAAACAATCGCTCCATAAGTCATAGTTACAAAGAATATTATCGTTGCTGGGGTAATAGCGTTCTTTTCAAAAAAGCTTCTCTTGCCTGGAACTTCTTTGCCAGGGGTTGGTTTATGGAATTTGATGGGTGTGGCGATTAGAAAAGCTATTATTACTGAAATAGCAGATATAATAAACACTTGACTAAATCCAAGCCTACTCATTATAGCTAAGCCTAAGGCTGGAGCTACAGCCATGGCTAGGGTACTGGTCAACCCGAAATATCCCATTCCCTCCCCTAGTCGAGGTTTGGGAATAATATCTGTGGCGATAGTGCTTGAGGCAGTACTAGATGAACCCCAGCCGAAACCATGGATAAACCTTATAAGTAAAAGGAGCAAGACTGTAGGGGCCCAAATATAGGCAAAAACACAGGTTATAAAAATCGCTAGCCCGACAAAATATACTCCTCTTCTACCCTGTCGATCAAGGAATCTTCCGGCAATAGGCCTTGTCA
>JAAZLD010000333.1 GCA_012799495.1 Desulfitobacterium sp.
AAACTTGTCAAAGCTGGGGAAAGAAAACTCCAAATAACCTCAATTTCTAATCAAGAGATTTCAGGTATTTATAAAGAAGAGATTCGTGAAGGTTATGAAAGATATGCCAGCGTTTCCAATGAATTTATCGTTTTAGGTACTTTCTTCAATGATGAGTATCGGGATGCAAATATTAAGATAACAGCTGGGGATGGCGAGACTTATGAAGGGCATCTGTATTTAGATGATTACAATTATAAAGTTCAGTTTTATCCCCACGAAGTTATCTCTCCCGTAAGCAACTTTGATGGAACCTTTCACCCTGTATTAGACTAAAATCTTTGAATTCGTTCTATGAAGCTGCTAGAGAGCAAAACATGCTCCTAGCAGCTCCCTTTCCAAATCAAGGGAGTGAAAATATGGAAAAAGTCATCGAAATGAAAAACCTTACCAAACTTTATAAGAATGGTAGGGGAATTAATGATCTTAATCTAGATGTATATAAAGGGGAGATCTTTGGTTTTCTAGGTCCTAATGGGGCTGGTAAAACAACAGCCATGAAAATCATGACGGGACTAATCCAACCTAATCGGGGAGATGTTAAGCTCTTCGGTCATAGTGTTATTGAAGAATATGAAAAAGCAATGGCCGATGTAGGTTGTATTATTGAGGTTCCAGAAGCTTATTCCTACCTCTCAGCTTATGAAAACTTAAAACAATTGGCTCGTTTTTATCCAGATGTGGATGAAAAGCGGATTGAAGAGGTCCTGGAACTAACGGGAATCGGAAGATATAAAGATGAACAGCCTAAAAGATTCTCTTTAGGTATGAAGCAACGTTTAGGTTTAGCTGCGGCTATTCTATCCAGGCCAAAGTTGGTCATTCTTGATGAGCCTCTAAATGGCTTAGATGTGGAAGGGATGATCGATATTCGTAAGCTGATCTTGAGTTTGGCTAAAGAAGGGACTACTTTTTTTATTTCCAGTCATTTGATCCATGATGTGGAATTAACTTGTAATAAAATCGGCATTATCTATAATGGTATGCTCCTTAATATTCAGAGTATGGATGATATCCTTAAAAATTACGCTACTCTGGAGAATTACTTTGTAAGTGAGGTAGAAAGCTATGGCCGTCTTCCAAGCCGCATTGATCAATGAGTTAGAAAAATTATATAAGAAACGCAAAGTTATGGTTGCCATGATTCTTTCTATATTGCTTATTGTCATAGGTCAATTGCTGATTTTAGGTGTTCGTACTGGTCTGGGGATTAGGGGTGCTGGTAGTGCCGAATTTCCTTTGCTAGTTCTAAGTGTAGCTGTTAATACGATTTTACCTCTCTTCACAGCTTTAGTAGCCATCGATAGCTTCTCAGGGGAATTTTCCCAAAACACAATGCGGATTACCTTAACCAGACCTGTTAGTCGTTTTAAAGTTTTCACTGCCAAAGTTGTTGCTATTGGGCTTTTTATATTAGCAATTTTAGCATTTCTCTTTGTCTTTTCTCTATTAGCAGGCTTAATCTTTAATGTTAAATCTACTACACTAATAGGTATATTCAAGACTATATTGGCCTATGGGGTAAGTTTTTTCCCTATGTTAGTCTTTGCCTTAGGAGTTATTTTACTAGCTAATATCTTGAAAAGCGGAATAAGTGTCTTTTTCCTCTCGGTACTATTTTTTATTCTTTTTAAAGCTGTTGAATTGCTCTTTGTTTCTTATTCTGGTATTATCTTGACTTCTTATTTTGATTGGTATAATTTGTGGTTGGCCAATTCTTTTCCTTTTTTGAAAATTTTCCGGGAACTCTTGATGATGCTTGGTTATGGTATAATGTTTTTTACAGGTGCTTATTATCTCTTTGACAAAAAAGAATTCTAAGGTGAGTCTATGAACTTAAAACGCCGCTTAATAATTGCTAATACTTTAACCGTAATCCTCCCAGTGTTGATTACGGTTCTTACTTCATTAGGTTATATTTTTATAGTGGGGAAGATTGCTAATACGGAAAAGTCCTTTTCTAACACGGAAAAATTAGCAACTTTAACTTTCCAGTTAATCGGCAACCAAAATGGCCTTCTCCGCCAAAACCCCTCACTTGTGGAAGATCCCACCTTTCATAGCCAACTCAAAGAACAAGTAACTAATATGAATGGGGAAGTAGTGATCCTTAAGGAAGAGAAAATAGTCTTCTCCACTATGGATTTAACGAAAATAGATGTGGTTAAATTATTAGACAAACAAGGCAAGCTTCTTAACGAAGGTCTAAAAATAAACGAAACAATGTATAATGTTCAATCCGTTAGCTTAAGGGATTTTGGTAGGGGAGAGAGCATATTCTTTCTCGTCCCGGCAGCTTCGGAGTTCTTTAATTTAAGTAGTTTTCTAATTTTTAATGGGATAGTATTCCTTTTATCTTTTCTTGCCATTAACTTCATGGTTTCTTATCACTTCTCCCAACGGATTATCCTTCCCCTTAATAATTTACAACAAGCGGCAGCTAGGATAGCCTTAGGTAATTTAAATGAAGAAATTGTCGAAGAAGGGGATCAGGAGATAAGAGAATTATGCCGGGATATGGAGTTAATGCGCTTGAAACTTAAGAGTTCTGTCCATACCCAATTTAAGTATGAAGATAATCGCAAAATGTTGATTTCTAGTATATCCCATGATTTAAAAACACCCGTTACTTCTATTAAAGGATATGTGGAAGGAATCCTTGATGGGGTGGCCAATACCCCTGAAAAAAAAGAAAGATATCTTAAGACTATTTACCGCAAGGCCCAACAAGTTGATACTATGATCGATGACTTGCTACTTTATGCCAAATTAGATATGAACCAAATTCCCTTCAATTTAGAGATGACAGATATCTGGGAATTTATTAATGATGGACTTCAAGAAAGCGAGCCGGAAATGGCCCAAGACAATATTCAGCTTCAATGGCAAAACCAACTCTCTAGTAATTGGAAAATTCCCTTAGACAGAGAGCGGATGATGAGGGTGTTCATGAATATTCTCGATAACTCTCGGAAATATATGGACAAAGAAAAGGGGAAAATCCAAGTTACTTTGCGAGAAACTCCTACAAGTATAATTATAGAAATCCAAGACAATGGCGCTGGAATACCAGAAAATGAACTATCTCAAATCTTCGAGCGCTTTTATCGCGCAGATACTGCCCGAAGTGAAATCAAGGGAAGTGGTTTAGGGTTAGCTATTGCTAAACATGTTGTGGAAGGACATGGGGGACGGATTTGGGCAATTAGTCATAAAAATGAAGGAACTAGTGTCCTCATATCCTTGCCAAAAGGGAAGAAGGAAGGACCTTTAAATAGAACTACTGGAAAGGGAGGGAGCTTTGTCTATGAAGAAGATTTTGATCGTTGAGGATGATTCTAGTATTGCTGAATTGGAAAGGGATTACCTAGAAGTAGCTGGTTTTGAAGTTTCTATTTGCTCCGATGGAGTGGAAGGGTTGCGAGCTATCCAGAATCAAGAGTTTGATTTAATTATTCTAGATATAATGCTTCCTGGGCTGGATGGTTTAGAAATTTTAAAATCCATGAAAGAAGATAAGGATATCCCTGTTCTTTTAGTATCGGCAAAAAAAGAAGAAATAGATAAGATCAAAGGCTTAAGCCTTGGAGCAGATGATTATATCACTAAGCCCTTTAGTCCCGGGGAATTAGTGGCCCGGGTAAAAGCTCATATTGAGAATTATGAGCGATTAAAGGAACGTTTTAGTAACGGAATAAAAAAACGTCCATCTATAGTTATAAGAGGTCTAAAAGTAGAAAAAGACTCTCGTAGAGTCTTTATCAATGACCAAGAAGTGAATTTGGCCCAAAAAGAATTCGATTTACTATTATTCCTAGCTGAAAATCCTAATCGGGTTTTTGGTCGGGAAGAACTATTTGAAAAAATTTGGGGACTGGAGTCTTTAGGTGATTCCGCTACCGTAACAGTCCACATTGCCCGAATTCGTGAAAAAATTGAAATGGACCCTTCCAAACCGCAGTATATTCAAACCGTGTGGGGAGCCGGTTACCGTTTCCGGGTTTAGGGCATTGAGGCGTTTAGTGGTATTTTTTAGTTTATCTGAACTATTCAGAGCCTCCTCAGAACCTTTTATAAAGTATTCCCTAGGAATTGCTGGCAAGTTTAGTCAATTGCCTGTAATTATATGGAGTAACTCCTAATCTCTCTTTAAAGGCTTTGTGGAAATAGTTAGAGTTATTATATCCTACTGCCAGTGCTATATCTAGAATGGAAAGGTTTGTTTCTTCCAAGAGTTTTTTACTATATTCAACTCGTAACTCGTTCACATACTGTGAAAAGGTTTTACCAGTATTCTCCTTAAAGAGCTTACAAAAATATGTTTTATTCAGTTTTAAGTAATCTACAACTTCATCAAGAGATAAATCTTCCGTTATATTTTTTTCAATATAAGCTATGGCTTTTTGGATATGAAGACTATAGACCCTTTGGTTTATAGTCGTTTTTTTTACTTTTTCCTGTTCTGCGCTTTTTGTCAAATTCATCTAGAACTCCTCCTTATCCTTGCTCTAAAAATAATTAATAAATCTAAACAAATATAGTTAGGATCTTTAAGAAGAGTGGTGCTATACTCTCAAATAGAGGATGATAATCATTATCAATTATAACGTCTTAAAGATACTATAACAAATAACCTTCTTAAAAGTCAATGAAATCTTCCTACATAAAGGAGGTCAAAGGAGGTTTTGCTCTTGCCTTGCCCTATTGACTAAATGAAAAATAGGAAAAACAGAAACAATAGAACATAAAACAGAAAAGCAAAAGAGACAAGAGAAAGTGAAAAAAGAAATACTCGAAAAGTTAGACGGAGAAATAAATAGGTGTTTTATTTTAGAGGTTTGATGGAGGAGATAGAAATGAGAAAGTTTAAGAAAATAATGGTTGTTACGGCAGTCTTTGCTTTATTGCTGACAGGTTGTGCTAATTCCAATAATGGAAATGCCGGGAATGCCGGGGATACTAGTAATCCGGAAGCAGAAGTAGTTGAGACTGTTGAAATAACAGATGTTCATGGAAAAGTTACAGTTCCTGTAAACCCCAAATATGTAGTTGCTTTAGACAATAGAACTTTTGAGACCTTAGCTGATTGGGGAATTGAATTAGCTGCCGTTCCCAAAGGTGTAATGCCTGCAGATTCGCCTTATGTAAAAGATGATTCCGTTCAAGATATTGGCAACCATCGTGAGCCCAATCTTGAAATCATTGCAGCAGTAGATCCTGAACTTGTAATCGTTGGGCAAAGATTTGCAACTTTTTATGAAGATATTAAGAAAATCGTTCCAAACGCTGCCGTAATTGACCTTAACTTTGATGTTTCCGAGAGTGCAGCCAGCCCTGGAGAAAACCTAGTTAATGGCTTGAAAGAGTCTACTCTCGCTTTAGGTCAAATCTTCGATAAGAATAAAGAAGCAGAGGAGTTAGTGGCCAAATTCGATGCAGCAATCGCAAGTACTAAATCTGCCTATAATGGTGAAGATACTATTATGAGTGTAGTAGTTTCCGGTGGTAATATTGGATTTTCCGCCCCTAAAACTGGACGGGTTTGGGGACCAATGTATGAGATTTTTGATTGGGTGCCTGCTTTAACTGTTGATAATGCCTCTTCTGACCACCAAGGTGATGAAGTTTCTGTAGAAGCTATTGCTCAAAGCAACCCTGATTGGATTTTCGTCCTGGACCGGGATGCAGCAGTATCCTCTACAACAGATGCAGTTCCAGCTCAAGATGTAATCGATAATTCACCTGCTCTTAAAAATACAACAGCAGTTACTAAGGGACAAATCCTCTATGCACCGAACGATACCTATACCAATGAATCCATCCAAACTTACTTAGAGCTATTTGAAAAGATTGCCAAGGCCTTAGGTAATTAGTAAAAAGGAGCTACAAGAGTGTCAGTACAAACTATTCAAAATATAAGAGGGGCTGAAAATTCTCAGCCCCGCCTTACTAGTCAAAAAAAGCTCTGGACAAAAAGCTTTATATTAGCCATTCTAGCTGTTACAGCTTTAGGGATTATATCCCTTTTTACTGGTGTTTATGATATTCGGGGTCAAGCCGATGGCATGGAGATGTTTTTTATTACTCGTATTCCCAGGACAGCAGCTCTAATGCTTACGGGCGCTGCCATGTCCATGGCAGGTCTGATTATGCAGCTTGTTACCCAGAATCGCTTAGTTGAGCCTACAACTACTGGTACAATTGAGTGGGCAGGATTAGGTCTTGTATTTATATATTTAATATTTCCTGCCCCCACTTTAGCCATGAGAATGGCTGGAGCGATTATTTTTTCCTTTGCGGGAACTATGATTTTCTTCTTGTTTTTGCGAAGGGTACGACTTCGTTCCTCATTAATTGTCCCCATTATCGGAATGATGCTGGGGGCAGTGATTTCGGCCATTTCCACCTTCGTTGGTTTAGTCTTTAATATGACCCAAAATATCGAGACTTGGTTTGTAGGTTCATTTGCTCCCATTCAAGCAGGAAGATATGAATTTTTATGGCTAATTATCTTTATAAGTATATTTATTTTTATTTATGCAGATCGTTTAACCTTAGCGGGATTAGGTGAAGATGTGGCAACAAGTCTAGGGGTTAATTATAACCGAATCGTTCTTTTGGGCACGGGACTTATTTCTTTTGCTGTGGGTATTGTTGCTGCAGTTATCGGAAACTTACCATTTTTAGGCTTAATCGTGCCTAATATTGTATCCATGTACCGGGGAGATGATCTAAGGAGCAATTTACCCTGGGTATGTTTGTTAGGAATGGGTACTATCACCCTTTGTGATATTATTTCCCGCACCATAATTATGCCCTTCGAAGTACCAGTCTCCTTAATTCTTGGAACACTGGGAGCAGTGGTATTTATCGTTCTTCTTTTGCGACAAAGGAGGCCAAGATGAGTCAAGTAGCACCACCTATTAACCAAAATGTAGAAGTCATTTCCAGCCTTCAGAATGAAAACAGATCTGCAAGGGCTTTTCGTTCCAAAAAAGAAGAGAGAAATTACTGGATTTTACTAATCACTTTGATGGGATTAGGCCTTCTTGCCAGTTATGGACTCTTGGTTTATAACAACCCAGTTCCAGTGGACTCGCCCTCATTTATTCCTGTAGTAAAAAGAAGATTGGTAGCTCTTGTAGCGATGCTAATTGCGGTGATCTGTCAGAGTTGGTCTACAGTAGCTTTCCAATCCATTACCAATAATAAGATTATAACTCCTTCCCTTTTAGGATTTGAATCTCTATACACAACTATTCACACTGCTACTATGTTCCTTTTTGGTACAGCTGCCTTTCTCAGCTTTAGTGGTGTTGAATCTTTTCTCCTGCAAATTGTCCTCATGGTCTCACTCTGCTTAATCCTTTATGGCTGGTTGCTTTCCGGTAAGTATGGAAATCTACAACTTATGCTTTTAGTAGGGATTGTCATTGGAGTGGGGCTAAGATCAGTCTCATCTTTTATGCGCAGGCTTCTTACCCCATCTGAATTTGATATTTTACAGGCCAGGCTTTTTGCTTCTGTGAATCATGCTGATTCTTCTTATTTCCCCATAGCTATACCTATTGTACTTGTAGCAGGTATCCTTCTCCTTGCCCGTTCCAAAAATCTCAATGTCCTATCCTTGGGAAGAGATGTCTCTACCTCTTTAGGTGTTAATCACAAGTTGAGCTTAATTATTAATCTGATCTTAATTTCTATTTTAATGGCAGTTTCGACAGCTTTAGTGGGACCACTGACATTCTTTGGCTTCTTAGTTGCAACTTTGAGTTATCAAGCTGCCCCCACTTATGATCATAGATATATCTTCCCAATGGCTCTAGCCATAGGATTTTTGATTATGACCGCTGCCTACTTCTTTATGTACCATGTATTTTCTGCCCAAGGTGTAGTTTCAATTATTATCGAACTATTTGGCGGACTAACATTCTTAATTGTGATTCTAAGGAAGGGAACATTATGATAAAAATTGATAATGCTCGGAAGTTGTATACTGATGAAGTAAAAATTGGACCTCTGAATATTGAAATTCCCAAAGCAGGGATTACCTCTTTAATTGGGCCCAATGGTGCCGGAAAATCTACTACCCTGTTAATGATCGGTAGACTCCTGGATATGGATGAAGGTCAAATCCAAGTGGCCAATATGGATGTAGCCAGGACCAAATCAGAAGACTTGGCTAAAGTCTTGACTATTCTACGTCAGGAAAATCACTTTGTTACAAGGCTTACTGTGAGACAACTAGTAGGATTCGGGCGTTTTCCCTATTCAAAGGGAAGATTAAATAAGGAAGACGAAGCTATAATTTCTAAATATATCGATTTTCTGGGTTTAAGGGATCTAGAAAATAGATATCTAGATGAGCTTTCTGGGGGTCAAAGGCAAAGGGCCTATGTAGCCATGGTACTTTGTCAGGAGACTGAGTATGTCCTTTTAGACGAGCCTTTAAACAACCTTGATGTTGCTCGTTCCGTCCAAATGATGGAGCATCTGCGCTTTGCTGCTAATGAATTTGGCAGGACGATTCTTACTGTCATGCACGATATTAACTTTGCAGCTAAGTATTCGGAGCGTATTTGTGCTATGAAAGATGGGAAAATTGCTGCCTTTGGAACAGTGGCAGAAGTAATGGACTCTGAGCTTTTATCGGATATTTTTGAAACAAAAATCGAAATCATCGAGGGTCCTTATGGCCCAGTGGCTATTTGCTAGGTGGGAATACATCGGAAATACAAATGGATAAAATAGTTTAGCCAGAGACAACTGACAATACTCCGTAAAACTTGGCATAAAGTATTGATTAAGGAGCTTGTCATTTGTCTTATTTTTTGCCACAAAACAGTGTGGTTTGATGTGGAATAAGTTACTAATTTCCAGAAGAGTAAGGCTTATTCTTTGTTTAGGGTTGATTTTTGTTGATCCAAGTGGAATATATGATGAACATTTCTCTAAATTTGTCATACTTAATACTTGATAAAGAAAGATTAAATATAGTATAATTCCTCTTGATTGTATTATTTTTGTGTATTATTTAACTATAAGTTTTTCCTGCTCAAAAAATAATACATTATACATGGCTTATAGGAGTTTACAACCCTCCTCATAATTAGGTAAGCTAAATTAAGTGATAGTAAAAAGGCGGTGAAGGTCGTGGCAACATCCCCAATTGATATGCCACAGAAGGTGGAACGAAAAATGCCACCAGTTCTTGAATTGATTCGTGGAAATATTATCAAGCATGGAAATCCTCTTGCCCTTAAGGGAAGCGAAATTTCAGCTTGGGCAAAAGAACTTAATTTGCCTAAGACAGGGAACCTTCTCTTTTATACTGGAGGAGAGTACCAGCTTTTACCTTTTATTGATTCACTAGTAAAAACCATGACGGTAATGGATTCTAATTCTAAAGGATTTTCCATGCTCATGGGAGTTCGCAATATACTTGGTAAAACCGGTTTTGCACCGGAAAAAATCTACGCCTCTGTTCTAGCACAAGATAAAGAACGGTTTAATGAAGTGTCTCTTAAAGCAGCTCGAATCCTGCAAAGTCTTGGCTATGACTTATGTTATTCAGGTGAAGACGAGCTATACAGTGGGGCTTTACTTTATGAGCTAGGATATTGGGAGGACTTGGCTTCCTATGGCCAGAAAGTTATGGAGGTCTTTAAGTCCAGTAAGGCTAAAACTATTGTCTGTTTATCCCCTCA
This sequence comes from Desulfitobacterium sp., assembly GCA_012799495.1. Lineage (GTDB taxonomy): Bacteria > Bacillota > Desulfitobacteriia > Desulfitobacteriales > Desulfitobacteriaceae > Desulfitobacterium. The sequence continues at coordinate 9,747 of JAAZLD010000333.1, forward strand.
TGCAGCAGAAGTTATTAAGTTTGCATATCCTAAAATGGGTATAAACCATGATCTTGAAGTGAAAACTTTTGTTGAGTTGGTTTGGGAACAAAGGGACAAATTACCAAAAGTTAACTTTAATAAATCCGTTGTTATCCATGATTCCTGCCGACTTGCTCGAGAGATGGGAGTTACTGAGGAATTACGAGACATTTTAAATTCTATGAATGTAGAATTTAAGGAACCACTACGGAAGGGTACCTGGACTACGTGCTGTGGGGGACCTAATAAATTTATGTTCCCAGAACTTTCTCAAACCATCGCAGGAGGTCGGGTAAGCGAACTTCAAAGTACGGGAGCAGATTTGATTTTGACTTCATGTCCTTATTGTTTATCAGCCTTGGAAGGGGCTATAGATAAAAATAATCGAGATATAATTGCTGATTTCATCGAATTCTTATATAAGGAGATAGTGGAATGAGTGTTCAAAAAGAGAATAGATCAAAGACCATGCAAAAAGAGTTTAGCGAATACTCCAAAGAAGTAGATCGGGCTCAGCATGATGAGAATATTCGTAAAGCTATTTCCCGTGCAGTGAAAGCTTATCGTGAAACAACAGAAAAAACGATGAAGAGCTATCCTCACACTCCAGAGATGGCTGCTGAAGTAAGGGAGATTAAGCGGCAGTCAGTGGAGCAAAGGGAGGAATTAGTGGCTCAAGCTATGGAAGCTGTTGAAAATAATAAGGGAAAAGCTTTTTTTGCCAAGGACAAGCACGAAGCTTTAGTTATAGCTAGTGAAATCATTGGTACAGGAAAAACTATTGTTAAAGGGAAGAGTATGCTAGGGGAGGAAATCCATATCCGTGAATATCTAGAGGAAAAAGGCAACACTGTCTGGGAAACGGATTTAGGAGAGTTTATTCTCCAATTGAAGAAAGATCGCCCAATGCATATCCTTTCACCTGCTATCCATGTCCCACGGGAAAAAGTTGCAGAGATTTTCACTGATTTCTTTGAGAAGGAAATTGAGCCAGATATTGCTAAAGAAGTGGCTGTTGTTAGAGAGTTTATGCGGGAAAAATACTTTACAGCTGATGTAGGTATGAGTTCTGCCAATGTTGTGGCAGCTGATACAGGTGCCTTCGTGATTATTGAAAATGAGGGGAATGTGCGCCTTTGTACAGCCGCTCCTCCTATTCATATTATCATTGTGGGTACAGAAAAATTGGTTCCAACCTTCCAGGATGCAATGAAGGTGACTGAGGTTACTTGGCGCTATGCCCAATATCCTGTTCCTGCCTATGTTAATATCATTACTGGTCCAAGTAAGACTGGGGATATTGAGAAAGTGACCACTTATGGTGCCCATGGCCCCAAAGAATTCTATGTAATCTTTGTGGATAATGGTAGATCCGATATGGAAGCAGATGATGACTTTAAACAAGCTTCCCATTGCTTAAGATGCGGTGGCTGCATGTATGAATGTCCTGTCTTCCAGATTACAGCGGGAACTTTCGGAGAAACCTATCTTGGTGGAATAGGTACTATTTGGAATGTGTTTACATCTGGAGGTCTTGAAGCTACATCACCTCAACTATATACTTGTCTTCGTTGTGGTCGGTGTGTGGAACGCTGTCCAATGCAAATCGATGTTCCTAACATGATTTTGGAGTTACGGAAACGTCTAGCCGCTGGAGAAGTAATAGAATAGATGATAAAGAGACATTTGACTTAGCTCTGTTAGTACGGTCTGAGAGTTTCAGATTTTAGGGAGAGTGGGTCATTTGTCTTTTTTTTGCGTAAAAAAGGTGTTGGTTTTATTCCAACACCAAATTATTATGATGAAATATGCCTGCGATAGAGTGACACTATTCAAGAGTGCTTATTTCCTCTAGAGGTTTAACTGCATATCTTTTTTCAATTATCTTAAGCCGAATGAGAAGGAAAATAGCGTTGGTAGAGAGGCCAGTTATTAGCCCCAGCCAGAAGCCGAAGGCACCCCATTCAGTATAATGGGCTAAGTAATATCCAAGGGGTAGCCCGAAGCACCAATAGGAAAAGAGAGCTGTAAAAAAGGGAACATTAACATCTTTATAACCTCTAAGAACACCTTGAACTGGTGTAGTAATGGCATCAGATAGTTGGAAAAAGATAGCGAACACTAAAAACTGCTGAATAAGGTCTATAACAGGCTGTTCTTTAGAATATAAAGTAGCTACTTGTTCTCTAAAGATATAAATTAACAATGCGTTGAAAAGGGCGAAGGCTATGGCACAGCCCAAGCCGATAAAAGAGTATTGTTTGACATCTTTAAAGCGTTTAGCCCCTACTTCAAAACCTACCACAATAGTTAAAGCCATGGAAAAGCTTAAAGGGATCATGTATAAAAGGGATACAAAATTCATGGCACCTTGGTGAGCAGCTAAGGTAATTGTACTAAAAGAACTCATAAGCAAAGCTACAGCAGCAAAAATCCCTGTTTCAAAAAAGATTGCCGAGCCCGTTGGAACCCCCAGACGTAGCAATTCATGAAAAGTCCCTAGGGAGGGAGGGCTAATTTTGAAATGGGCTAGGTATTCTCGAAATGAGGGATGGCCAATTACGAGGGCAACAGCTATCAGTAATAGAATATAGTAAGTGATGGCAGAAGCTATACCAGCACCGATTCCTCCGAAAACTGGCACGCCAAACTTACCAAAAATAAAGACATAGCATAGAAAGACATTGATAGGTAGAGAGGTAAGTGTAATCACCATGGTAATACGAGTATTCCCTAGGGCATCGATAAAGGCACGCAAGGCCTGATAGACAAAATAGGCAGGGGCACCAAAAGCTATAGCTTTAAGAAAACCGTAGGCTATATAGCGAACTTCCTTTTCTAAGTCCATCCTATTTAAGATATTTTCAATACTTAAAGTTCCTATCAAAAGGAGAAGAAAAGTTAATGTCAGAGCTAAGTAAACTCCTTGCAATACTTTGTGAACAACTTTTTCCTTTTTGTTGGCGCCTAGAAGATGGCCAACTATAGGAGTTATAGCGAGCAAAATGCCGCTTACTCCCGTACTGACCGGTGCCCAAATATTAGAACCGATTGCAACTCCCGCTAAGTCAATTGAACTTGCATGTCCTGACATGACTGTATCAAAAAAAATCATGGAATAAAGGGCAAGTTGAGTTACCAAAATAGGAAAAAGAATATGAAAAAACTGTCTGAATTTCTCTCTTAATGTAAATGTCTGCTTCATTTTTGATCCTTTCTTGTTTCTATGCCATAAAGAATATCTTAGCAGATGCTGGGAAGAGAATTCAAGGGAGCCCTTTCCTTGGATGGAAAGTTATTCTCTGGTAAGAATATTACAGGCAACTTTTTCTTGCCCCTTTGAGAATTGGAGACTATTATTGATATAAGATAATTGACGATAATTAGGGGAAGAGGTCTTAAAATTGCGTGTTGTAATTGTTGGAGCGGGAAAAGTAGGTTATACTCTTGCTCAATATTTATCCGAAGAGGATCATGAAGTTATAGTGATTGAACAAGATGATGAACGCAGGGAAATTATCCAAAGTTCTTTGGATATTATGACTCTTGGGGGAAATGGTGCTAGTTTAGCCACCCTCGTGGATCCTGATGTTCAAAAGGGAGATCTTTTTATCGCTGTTACAGATATTGATGAAGTAAATATGGTAGCTTGTATGGCGGCGAAAAATATAGGGATCAAAAAAACCATTGCTCGAGTGAGTAATCAAGATTATGTTCACCAGGAGTTTGAGGAATTTAACTCCGCGATGGGAATAGACATGATTATCAATCCAGAGATGGTTACCGCTTTAGAGATTAAGAGGATATTATTAACCCCAGCAGCCCTTGATGTGGAAGATTTCGCTGATGAACGGGTCAGAATGATTGAAGTTAAAATTCCTACAGGATCTAACCTTATAAATACTCCTCTAAGTTCCTTGACTTTACCACCTCATATCTTAGTAGCTGGAATTTTACGCAATGAAAAAATGCTTATTCCTCATGGCTCAGATATGATTTTGCCCAATGATTGCGTCTTTTTTGTTGGTGAAACTTCTGCTATAAAAAGATTTGGCGAGGAATTTACGATAAGGAAATCTAAAGTTGAAAGGGTCATGATTATTGGCGCTGGGAGAATTGGACGGCATCTTGCACTTCTCCTTGAAAAAGAAGGGATCTCTATAAAGATTATTGATAATGATTTAGAACGGTGTCAGGAACTAGCGGAGATTTTGAATGAGGGGATGGTCCTTCATGGAGAAGGTGCAGATATTGATTTATTGACTGAGGAGGGAGTAGGGGAGGCAGATGTGGTAATTTCCCTAACAAATGATGACAAACTTAACCTCCTAATTGCTTTAATAGCAAAACATCTTGGAGCTTCCAGAACTTTAGTTCGGGTTGGTCATTCTGACTATATTTCTCTTATGGAAAAGGTTGGGGTGGATGTAGTTCTTTCACCTCGAATTTTGACTGCAGGAGTAATCTTACGCCATGTCCGCCATCCTGATGTAGTTTCGGTTTCTCTTTTGGAAGGTGCAAAAGCGGAAGTTATGGAGATTATCATTCCTGAAACCAGTCCCTTAAATTATAGGAAGCTGAAAGATGTTAAGTTTCCTCGCAATGCTTTAATTGGAAGCATCGTTCGTGGAAATGAGATTTTTATTCCTAATGGGGAGACGGAGCTAAGACCTAATGATCGGGGGATTATCTTTTCTCTGCCCCAAACAGTAAAAGAAGTTCTCAAGTTATTTGAATAGAGTATAAACTAAGGAGCAAAGCAAAAAAATGAATTACACCATTGTGCAAAAGGTTATTGGCAAGCTTTTATTAGCCTATGCACTGACCATGATCATCCCTTTAGGTATAGGGGTTTTTTATCAAGAAAAAACTTTGGTGCCTTTTTTAATTTCCATTGGTTTAACAACTTTAGGGGGAAGTCTTCTTCTTTTTCAATCTCGTAGGAACAGAAATGAAAAATTAGGGATTAGGGATAGCTTTGTTATAGTAGCCGGTGCTTGGATTATTACTTCGATTTTTGGGGCCTTGCCCTTTTGGCTAGCAGATTCCGTACCTACATATATTGATGCTTTGTTTGAATCGGTTTCAGGGCTAACTACTACAGGATCAAGTGTAATTGAAAATATTGAAACTCTTCCTTATTCTATCCTTTTTTGGCGGAGCCTAAATCAGTGGCTAGGTGGAATGGGGATCATCGTACTTTTTATAATTCTTCTACCAAACACAGGTTTTGGAGCAGTCCAATTATATAATGCCGAGGTATCGGGTCCTTTAAGTAAAAGAGTGATGCCTAAAGTGCGAGATACGGCTTCAGCTATTTGGAAAATCTATGGCTTATTGACACTTATCTTAATCGGCTTTTTGTTTGGGGCGGGGATGAAGCCTTTCGATGCTATTGTTCACGGGTTTTCCACTATTTCAACAGGAGGATTTTCTACACAGAACAATAGTGTGATGGCCTTTGGTAGTTTTTCTATTGAAATGATCATAGTGGGATTTATTATTATAGCGGGTGGTAATTTTCGCATCTATTTAGAGTCTTGGAATAAAAAAACCTTGAAACCCTTTAAAAATACAGAGTTCATAGTTTATTTAGGAGTAATATTTATTGGGACCCTTGCTGTATTTTTGCTCTCTTTATTCAATCCTCAAGATTTAGGTGTTTCTTTGCGTCAAAGCTTATTTCAAGTTACTTCCTTGCTTACCGGAACAGGGTATGCTTCCGCAAACTATGATTTATGGCCTTCAGCCTCAAAGATCATTCTCTTTTTTCTGATGTTTGTGGGAGGGTGTGCCGGCTCCACTACAGGGGGTATTAAAATTTCCCGGATGATCTTGTTACTTAAAATTTCCTGGTCAGTTCTCAAAAGAGGTATCCATCCAAATATTGTTGATACGATTAAATTAGATGGCAAAGTGGTGGATTCCGTAGCAATTAACCTAGTTAGTATTTTCTTTTTTCTTTATATATTCATTTTTGGATTAGGCACAATTCTTTTAGCCTCTACTGGCCTTGAACCCTTTGAAGCAATGAGTGCTGTAGTAGCATCTCTTAGTAATGTGGGGCCTGGATTTGAGGGAGTAGGGCCTTTGTCTAACTATGGAGAAATTAGTTTGTTCGGCAAATCTGTGATTATTTTATGTATGCTTTTGGGCAGGTTAGAGTTATTTACTCTCTTAATTCTTCTTCGACCGGAATTCTGGAAACCTAAAAAGGGTTGGTAAATGAGCCAGGGGTGAGCCAGAGGGACAGGTTAAGTGGCACGCAAGCGTGCCACTTAACCTGTCC
>JAAZLD010000334.1 GCA_012799495.1 Desulfitobacterium sp.
ATGGTTTGTGCTCAATGTCATGTGGAATACTATTTCGAAGATGAAAAGAAAATAGTTACTTTCCCATGGGATAATGGTGTAACTCCTCAAGAAGTCCTAGACTACTATGAAGAGATTAATTTTGTCGACTGGGTACATCCTAAATCTGGTGGAGATATGCTTAAAGCACAACATCCAGAATTTGAAACCTTTGTGGGCAGCACTCACTACGAAGCTGGTCTCTCTTGTGCTGACTGTCATATGCCATACCAAATGGTAGGTGGAGAAAAGATTTCCTCCCACTGGTGGACCAGCCCACTTAAACATATGAATGAAAGCTGTATGACTTGCCACAGGGATGGGGAAGAAAAGCTTAGAGAAAGAGTATTCTACACCCAAGACAAAGTAGCCGATATGATGGCAAGAGTTGGAACTGTCACTGTAGAGGCAATTGATGCAATTGCTGAAGCAGCAGAAAATGGAGCCAACGAAGATCTACTTAATGAAGCTCGTTCTTTACAGCGTAAAGGACAATTCTTACTTGACTGGGTTGCAGCAGAAAACTCTATGGGCTTCCATAATCCTCAGCTTGCTATGGAAACTTTAAATGTCTCTATGGACTATGCTTATCAAGCTATCAATAAAGCCATGGAAGCACGGACCGGTGTAGCAAGCCCAACATGGGATGTAGAGATTCCGAAACAAAATGATAAAATCTAATAAATGACAAATATTGATATTTTAAATTATGATAAAAACTAAACAAATCACCTCGTCAAAATAAGTACTAAAATATCCAAGCAAGGATTAAAAGATAACAAGGGAACAGGTAAATGATTCTCTTATGAGTCACTCAACCTGTTCCCTTGTTTTTCCTTTTTTGGATAATTAAAAAACATAAATAAATCTATTGAGATTTTCCTTAAAAAAGTATAATATTATAGTAGCTAGGTTTTAGGTATTTTTCCTTTATAATAGATAGTGTGGTGATTAAATGTTTGACGCAGAGAAGGGTTTATACAGTATTGGTACTGTAGCAGAACTTATGGGGGAACATCCAGAGACCTTAAGAGTATGGGAAAGGAACGATTTGATCAAACCTAACCGGGATCGTTATCAACGGAAATATTCTAATAATGATCTACTAAGACTTAAGTTTATCAAATTTTTGATGGAGGAGAAAGGGCTAAATGTTGCAGGGGTTAGACAAATGATCACAATGTATCCCTGCTGGTATAACCGGAATTGCAAAGGTGGAGCCCACAAAAATAGCTCAACTCCTGTCAATGAGGCAAAACCATGTTGGAAAGTGGAAAATACTTACTGCTTAGTAGCTAGCGATAAAAGTGAAATTTGTAGCTCTTGTGAACATCTTAAGTCCTGTTCCGCAGGTGAATAAAGCCTTGGAACAGGCTTTTTTTCTAAATGAAGAAAAGATGACTTTTCAAACTCTAGATGATTTTTCAAACTCTAAATGATAAGAACCTAAAAAGAGTATAAAAAGTAGGGCATAGGAGGATAGAAATGCGGAAGAGAATAGTGGAAGAGGCCACAGCTATAAAAGACGAGATAATCAAAATTCGAAGGAGAATTCATCAATATCCAGAGTTATCTTTAGAAGAAAAAAAGACAGGAGAGCTTGTAGCAGAAAAATTAGAAGCTTTGGGATACACCGTCACCAGAAATGTAGGGAAAACTGGAGTTGTAGGAGTGTTGCAGGGAGTAAAGCCCGGTAAAACAATCGCACTTCGGGCTGATATGGATGCTTTACCCATAGTTGAGGAGACTGACCATGGATTTTCTTCTCTCAATAAAGGAGTTATGCATGCCTGTGGCCATGATGCCCATGTAGCCATAGCCTGTGGAGCGGCAGAAATTTTATCTAAATTGAAAGATGAATTTCCAGGAACAATTAAAATGGTTTTTCAGCCTAGTGAAGAGGCTCCCTTAGGAGGAGCAGATGATATGATCGCTGAGGGTGTATTGGAAAATCCAGCAGTAGATAGTTTCTTAGCCTTACACATAACCCCAGATCTTCTTGCCGGAGAAGTAGGTTATAAAGAAGGCCCTTTCTTCGCTTCCGTAGGTTATTTTGCCATAGATATTATTGGCAAAGGGGGCCATGGAGCTATGCCCCACAAATCCATCAACCCCATTCCCATTGCGGCAGAGTGTATCCAAGCTTGTCAGAGCCTCGTCTCCACGCGGATTGACCCCATGGAGCCCTTAGTTTTATCATTCGGCTCCATCCAGGGAGGGCAAAAAGCTAATGTAATACCGGAAAAAGTTCGTCTAGAAGGAACAGTTCGCTGTTTTAGCGATGAGCTAATGGAGGAAATCTCCACTTTGATGGAGGAAATTATTCGCTCTAAAACCTCCCCTCATGGTGCATCTTATAAATTTGTTTTTAATCAAGGAGTAAAAACTCTTATCAATGATATATCTATGATTAAATTAGTCAAAGAAGCCTCCGTCGAGATCCTAGGTCAGGAAAAAACTCGCCCAGTTTCCCCAGTGTTATTAGGGGATGATTTTGCTTCTTTCAGCAAAAAGGTACCTTCTGCCTACTTTTTTCTCGGTGCAGGCTTTGCTGATAAACAAAATTATCCTCTCCACCACCCTAAATTTGA
>JAAZLD010000335.1 GCA_012799495.1 Desulfitobacterium sp.
ATTGCAATGCAGAGAACTGTACCTATAACTCCAATAGGATGTGCCATGCTGAACAGGTAGAAATCCGGAATGATATTTCTAATAATCCCGAAGAAACGGAATGTGAAACCTTTAATCCACGTCTAGGCTAAGAACTTGCTAGTGCTCCATCTAAAAAGCTTGCCCCTTCAAGGCAAGCTTTTTATAATAACAGCATATACAGAAGCTTAAGATATACTTATGATAGAAGTTATAAAATACATATATGAAAGCTTCAAATATACACATAACGGAAACTGGATAAACAATATATTGAAGCTTAAGATATAGAGGATAGATTTGGAGCATAGATATAGTATAGAGTTTCAGTATAGTTTTACAGAATAGATACACAGTGAGTAAAACTGCTGATCTAGGAGGTAGTCAATTGCCAGACCGCAGGATTTTTATTTGGTTCCCTCTCATAGCCTTAACTTTTCTTTTTGGTTTTCTTTACCTTTGGTTTAGTATTTTTCCTGGGGAGATTAGAACTGATGCCCAAAATATTTTTACCTTAGAACAAATTCAATTAGGACGAGAATATAGTCAGGGAATAAGAATTTCTTATATACTTAGTTTCTTTGGTCAAGTTATTTTTCTCATCTGGTTTTTAGTTAAAGGAAGAGGAGAGTTATTAGCAAAACAATGCAGAATTTGGTCTAGAGGAAGTAATCCCTTAGCCTTTTTACTTTTCTACTTTTGGTTATGGTTGTTCTTATTAATAATTCAATTGCCATTTACTTTCTTTAGTAGTTATCTTTGGCAACAATACTGGGGTTTTTCTACTCAAACTCTCAATGGTTGGGTATGGGATTTTTTACGTGAGGCCACATTGGACTTGGTGATAGGTGGACTAGGAGTTTTGCTATTATATGGGGTATTACGTATTTGGCCCCGGATTTGGTGTGTAGTTTGTGCTACCCTTTTTTCCCTATGGTTAATTATCCAGACTTTTCTTTGGCCGATTTTTTTCGCACCTATTTATAATACATTTCAACCAGTTCAAAATCCCCAGATCATTGCAATGGTCCATGAACTAGCTAAAGAAGGAGATTTAGCAATTCAGGAGATCCTTGTTATGGATGCAAGTAAAAGGACCACTAAGGCCAATGCTTATTTTGCCGGGGTAGGCAGTACTAAACAAATTGTTTTATATGATAATTTGTTAAATAACTATTCCCTGCCGGAAATAAAAGCGGTAATTGCTCATGAGATGGCCCATTGGCAAAAAGGACATATCGCTAAGGGATTAACCTTGGGAATATTGGGGAGTTTTATTTTATGGGGTGGGGCTTATTTGATTTTGTCTAAGGAAATTAGGAGAGGAAAAACTTCACCTAGGATCTGGGCTGTTTTATTATTATTTTTTATGTTATGCAATTTCGCAAGCTCTCCTATCCAAAATAGTATTTCACGTCAGATGGAAATCGAAGCAGATCAAACTTCTGTTATTTTGACAAGGGATTCTGAGGCAGCTATTGCATTACAGATTAACTTAGCCTTAGGGAATCGTTCAGATCTTTCACCACCTGCCTTTATAGAGTGGTTTAGTTATACTCATCCTTCCGTAACTAATAGAATTATGAAAATCCGAGAAATTCAAGAGAAATTGTCTTTTGGTTTGAATTATTTTTCAAATCATTTATACTGAACTTTAACAGAAGAAAGTGGGAGCTGAGAATTGGAGGTTTAGATAATGTTATTTTTGGTAGTGGATTTTGAGTTTTCTGTACCACGTAATTATGGTAATCCAAGAGCCTGGTTTCAAGAAATAATTGAGGTTGGGGCTATTATAGTTGATGAAAAAGGTAACTTATCAGATAAAACTTATGATGCTTTTGTAAAGCCACGCTTTTGGCCAAGATTAGCTGAAGAAAGCTATGGTATTACAGGTATTCGTCAAGAGGATGTAGATAATGGTGTAGAATTGGAAGAATCCATTGCAGCTTTGAAAAGTCTAACAGGAGATACTCCTCTTGAAGATATTTACATAGTAGCATGGGGTGACGCTGATCGAAAAGTCCTTAGTAATGTTTGTGAAAAATATGGGATAGAGTATCCCTTTATATGGGATAATTATATCGATTTAGCGGAAGAATATAAAAACTTTCGTTCCTTAAGCCATTTGTCTTCTTTGAAAAGAGCAATTGAAGATAACTCTATCCATCAAATCGGGATATTGCATTCAGCTTTAGATGATGCCATCAATGCTGCACAGGTGATGGCGAAAATGATGGAGGAAGGCTGGAGACCTGAGGGACTAAAGGAAGAAGGTTTGTCGCATGAATCTCCTTCTGAAAAGGAGGCTCCGCAAGGGGAAAAAAAGATTGCGGGGAATAATTCACAGTCAGATTTAGTGGTTTAATAAAGATTACTGAGGAAAGAATAAAGAGGTGATTCCAGGCAAGGCTAAGAATTAATATTTTTAGCAGGATTACCTGGAGGTTTGAAAATGTCAAAAATAATTATAGTAGAAGGAAAAACAGACAAAGAGCGATTGCTAGAGATTATTGATGAGCCAGTGGAGATTATTTGTAGTTATGGTACAATAAGTTATGAAAAACTAGAAGAATGGGCTAACCAGCTAGAGGATGCTGAAGTTTATCTTTTTCTGGATGCTGATGATTCAGGGAAATCTATTCGGAAAAAAATATACCAAGAACTACCTAATATCCAACATTTATATACACAGCATATGTATCGGGAAGTTGCTACTACACCGGTAGAGGTTTTAACTCAAGTATTGGAGCAGGCTCATTTTAAAGTTAAAGAAATTAAGAATTAGAAGGATAGAGGCGGTTGTTGCATAGGAATAGCCGTCTTTTCTCTATGTTTTTCTCATATCTATTCATGTATTCTATATACTCGGAGGGAATGGGAAGGAACTTGCTAAACCATCTCGAATCAAACACATAGAAAATGAATAGGTTATATCATAGCAAAGGGTACATGAAAGGAAGTATAATAATGCACGAAATTGCCCAGGAGTTAAATGAGCAGCTGAAAAATGCTAATTCCTATACCTATCAGCTTCTTTCGGAACTTGGAAAAAATTTGTATTATCCTAAAGGGATTCTTACTCAAACAGATGAGGCTAAGAAAAAAGCCCATCGTTTTAATGCGACAATTGGGATTGCCATGGAAAAAGGGGAACCAATGTTCTTACCTGTTATTCAGGATACATTGTCAGAGTATGACCCTAAAGATATATATACCTATGCACCACCAGCTGGAAAAGATAACCTTAGAGCTATTTGGAAAAATAGGCTAATGGAAAAAAACCCCTCTTTACAGGGGAAAAATATATCTGAACCTATAGTAACTAACGCCTTAACACATGGTTTGAGTATTGTGGCGGATCTTTTTATGGATCCAGAGGATACTTTAGTTCTCCCAGATAAACTTTGGGGAAATTATCAGATGATTTTTTGTATCCGTCGCAAGGGCAGAATTGAGAAATTCCCCTTTTTTACTAAAGAGGGTAAATTTAATGCTTCGGAGATGAAAAAATCCCTTCTTGCTCAAAAGGAGAAAGGAAAAGCTCTTCTATTACTAAATTTCCCCAATAATCCCACAGGCTATACACCTGGTGAGGAAGAAGCTGAACAAATAGTAAATGCCTTAAAGGATGTGGCAGAGGCAGGGATCAACCTTGTAGTCCTAACCGATGATGCTTATTTCGGACTTTTTTATGAAGATTCTATAAAGGAATCCTTATTTGCCCGACTTGCCGATATCCACCCACGAATTTTACCCATCAAAATTGATGGACCTACTAAAGAAGAGTATGTCTGGGGCTTTAGAGTGGGCTTTATAACTTATGCAGACTCTAATCCCATAGTATGTGAAGTATTAGAGAATAAGACGAAAGCTATTATTCGAGGAACAATTTCTAATGCGTCCCATCCAGCCCAAACCTTTGTTCTCCATGCATTAAAATCCCCAGATTTTCTCGATCAGAAAAATGAAAAATATCAAATCATGGA
>JAAZLD010000032.1 GCA_012799495.1 Desulfitobacterium sp.
CCACTTAACTTCTGCCTGCGAAAGTCTTATATAGTATGGTTCCACTTGAGTTTGCCCCTGATTCTTTTGCCATTCTTCCCAGACAGCTCGGACAGTATATCCTCCCCGAGGCAGTGCTAAATAATCAGGATAGATGATTCCCCAATCACCTAAATACTCCTTAATCATTCCTGCATAACGAGGAATCCCATCTCCCACAAAAAGAAAGGAATGGTTCATAGCTGCCAATTCTTTAAGCCATATTTCCGGCGAGACGGCGAAGGGTTTCCTAATACATAAAGGCTGTTCTTTTTCCTCCGACCATTGATAAAGGGCGGTATACCATTCGTTTTTACGAGCATCTAAGACTGGAACTATAACCTCAGAGCGACTATGACCAGCCCAAGCCAAAGAATCTAAAGATAAGACCCCTACTACAGGGATCTTGAGGACTTGGGCCAATCCTTGAGCTGTGGCAATCCCAATGCGAATTCCTGTGAAAGATCCTGGCCCTCGAGCAACTCCAATGAAGTCTAAATCCTCCAGTGACCAGGAGGAGGCTTTCAGTACTTGATCCAAAACAGGAATCAATCGCTCCGAATGGGTCTTACTAGTATGTAAAAACCCTTCAGCAATTAACTTGCCATCCTCTGCTAAAGCCAGTGCTGTGACTTTTGTAGTAGTATCAATTGTAAGGTATTTCATGAGCCCTCCTAAAGATTTCCATCTAAGCGTTCTGTCCAGTGAGCAGATTGAGAATGGAAGGTGATCACCCTTTTTTCCTCTCCTGAGCCTTCCATCCGCAGTTCTAGTACATCCTCTGGGAGAATATCTTCGGCAATCTCCGGCCATTCGATCAAACAGATCCTATCTTCTTGAAAGTTTTCTCCCACCCCGATAACTTCTGCTTCCTCAGGATGGTTTAAGCGATAAAGATCCATATGAACTAAACGGACTGGTGTCCCTTGAGCATTAGCTTGGTATTCAATGATAAAAGTAAAGGTGGGACTGGTCATAGGTTCTTGGACATTTAAGGCTTCCCCGATTCCTTTCGCTAAAGCTGTCTTGCCGGCACCTAAGTCGCCTATTAGACAAAGTACATCTCCTCCCTGAAGGAGTTTGCCCAATTTTGTGCCTAGAGCATGGGTCTCCTCCGGGCTTGAACTTTCCAGCCTTATGTTCATCCTAACCTGTCCTCCTTTTGGTAATTATTGCTTAATCAACAGTTATAATCTATTACCTACAGTAATTTACTAACCTTTAGTAATTATTAACATTAGTGTTTATTAACTTTAGGTATTTATCCCTTATCTACAGTGATTTACCTCTAATTATAGCTAAGCATCTTGAATTAAACCTTAGGATCTAGCTAATCTTTAACGATTTCCCCATTGATAATCACAGTTTCTGGACGGGCTTGTAAAACAAATGGATGATCACTCCAGATGACAATATCGGCATCTTTGCCAACTTCTAGAGAACCGATACGATCATCTACACCTAGAATCTCCGCTGGATTGATGGTAATAGCTTTGAGAGCTTCCTCTTCATCCATCCCTGCCTTAGCTGCTAAAGCTGCACAAAGGGTGAGTTGATCAATAGGAACTACTGAGTGGTCTGTCATTATAGCTACTTTTATCCCTGCCCGGGCAAGAATTCCCGGTGTAGCAAAGGATTTTTCCTTCATTTCTACTTTAGCCCGATTAACGATTAAAGGCCCTACAATGGCAGGATAGTCATACTCCGCCAGTTCTTCCGCAATTTTATGGCCTTCTGTACAATGCTCAATCACCATATCCACATTAAATTCTTGGGCAATCCGAATAGCGGTTATGATATCATCAGCCCTGTGAGCATGAGCCCGCAGAGGGATTTCCCGCTTGATTACCCTGACGATATTTTCCATACCTAAATCCCGCTCCGGGACTTTTTCCGGATCCTCGATGCCCTGATCTAGTTTTTCCAGATAGGTCTCCGCATTAACCAAGGCCTGGCGTAATAAGGCTGCGGTAGCCATCCGAGTCATGGGCATTTTCTTTTGTTCAGATCCATAAACCATCTTGGGATTCTCCCCAAAGGCCACCTTTAAACCGGCAGGCTCTCGCAGGATCATCTTATCCACTACCCTGCCTTTTGTTTTCATCACTACTCCTGTACCACCGATAACATTCCCACTACCTGGGGTGGTAAATACGGCAGTGATCCCTCCTAGACGGGCATCTCGAAAACCCTCATCCTCCGGATTGATCCCATCGATGGCACGTAACTCCGGGGTAAGGGGCTCTGTCATCTCGTTGAGATCATCACCTTCATGTTGGTAGATCTCTTCACCAATCCCCACATGACAGTGAGCATCGATAAATCCTGGTAAAACATATTTTCCTTCTGCTTCAATAATCTGCGCACCCACCGGGGCTTCCAAATCTTCCCCTATTGCTGCAATAGTACTTCCTTCTATTAAAATACTTCCAATAAACTCCGGACCTTTCATGCTTTTAATCCTGCCATTGCGGATCAAAAGGCTTTTACTAGCGTTCATGGCTACCTCCATCCTTAATATTATCCCTAAAGTACTTATGTACATTCTAGAGGGAAGGAATAACTTCCCCTTGAATATCCCGCATAGATAAGCTAACTCTTTCTCGCTCTTGGTCAATACTGAGAACGCGAACCTTAACTATATCTCCTACAGAAAGAACTTCGATGGGATGTTTAATGTATTTATCACTGATTTGGGAAATGTGAACTAAGCCATCATTTTTTACTCCAATATCGATAAAGGCCCCAAAGTCCACGATATTCCGAACTGTTCCTTCTAAAATCATTCCCTCTTTAAGATCCTCTAGATGAGTAACATCTTGCCGGAGCTTTGGTCGAGGTAAGTCTTCCCGGGGGTCTCGTCCAGGACGCTGCAAAGCAGCCAAAATATCTTTCACAGTAGGAACTCCTGCGCCAAATTCTTGAGCACATTCTTCCGGATCCA
>JAAZLD010000336.1 GCA_012799495.1 Desulfitobacterium sp.
CATGTGTTGAATAGCTGTACAGAGGAGGAGATTAAATTATGCAAGTCAGAGATGTTATGGTGAAAGATCATTTCATGGTTAGAGAAACTGACCTAATTGAAGATGTCCTAAAAATAATGACGGAAAAGAAGATCAACGGACTACCCGTTGTGAATAAGGACAATTTGCTTGTTGGGATGGTTGTGAAAGCGGATATATATCGATTTTTAATCGATCCAGGGCATATAGACTCATGTCCTGTAGATTGGGTAATGGCCAAAGAAGTAATCACAGCTCATCCTGATGAAAGTGTAAAAGAAGCTGCCAATAAACTTTTAAGTAATCATATCGTCGCCATGCCAGTTGTTGAAAATGAGAAGGTAGTAGGTGTCATCAGTGTGGAAAACCTGCTAGAATATTATTCCCAGAGGGATCTCTCATAACTTTTCCCATAGACCAAAGGAGTGAAAGAACTAAACATCATGCTAGAAGTACAAGGCAAATTTAACAAAGCAATCGTTTATACAGATAACGTGGAAGCAGGGGCTATTGCTCAGATCGAAACTCTCTGCAATCAGGAGTTTGTTGCAGGAAGCAAAATCCGGATTATGCCTGATGTCCATAGTGGGGCTGGGTGTACTATTGGTACTACTATGACTATCACTGATAAGATCGTGCCCAACCTAGTAGGAGTTGATATAGGTTGTGGTATTGAAGTTGTAAAATTGGAGAATAGCCATTTAGAATTGCAAAAGCTGGATAAGGTTATCTATGAAAAGATTCCTTCAGGATTTAACATCCGTAAAAAGGAACATAACTTTAATGAGCAGATCGACCTATCTAAGCTTAGGTGCAAGTCGGAAGTAAATCTTGATCGGGCTAAGAATAGCATCGGAACTTTGGGTGGGGGGAATCACTTTATTGAAGTGAATCAGGATAGTGAGGGAAGCCTCTACTTAGTTATCCATTCCGGTAGCCGTCACTTAGGCTTAGAAGTAGCTAATCTTTATCAAAATGAGGCTTTTCACTCCTTAAATAAAACTACTAAAGCTGATTTAGAGGAATTTGTAACTCAGTTAAAAAAAGAAGGGCGAGAAAAAGAGATTCAAAAAGCCCTAAAGAAAAAGAAACGAGAAGTTCGGACCGATATTCCTAAGGCCTTATGTTATGTTTCGGGAACACTTTTTGACGACTATATCCATGATATGAAAATCATCCAAAAGTACGCTGATTTGAACCGGAAGGCCATGATTCAGGAAATAGTTAAAGCCATGAAGCTAAAGGTAGTAGATCGATTTACAACTGTCCATAACTACATCGATACAGAAAATATGATCTTGCGGAAAGGGGCAGTTTCTGCTCAAAAAGATGAGATTTTGCTTATTCCTCTTAATATGCGGGATGGTAGCTTAATCTGCCGTGGAAAAGGAAATCCAGACTGGAACTACTCTGCTCCCCATGGGGCAGGAAGGATTATGAGCAGGACTCAAGCTAAAAAATCTCTCTCACTATCCCAGTTTAAAGATATCATGTCTGGAATTTATACTACATCTGTGAATAAAGAGACCTTAGATGAATGTCCTTTAGCTTATAAACCCCTTGAAGAGATCGTGAATCATATTGGGGATACCGTGGAAATTCTCGATACTATCAAGCCTATTTATAACTTTAAGGCGAAGGATTAAGTTAGCGTGCCCAACTTTTGATTTTACCATGGATTGGGAAACCAATGGCACCTGCAAAGTAAAAAGCAGGTGCCATTGGTTTAGGTGTTTAGAGGGTACTTTTTTGAATATTTGTAGAAAATCCTCTTTAGATATCTTGGAAATATCAAGTAGTTTACCTAAATACTTTGTGATTTGGCGCATTTGAAAAGCAAGCTTTTCATCCATTTATAACCCTCCCAGCAAGAGTCTTTAGAAGTTCTTCGTTGCACTCATCAAGGAGGGGTTTAAAGTCAAGGTAATACTTTACAGTTTTATCCCAGAAATCGATATAATCAGCTTTATTATTAAGAACGAGAATCCTTGAATGTTTAATCGCCCCATACTGAATGGACAAAGGGGCTGTATTTAAATTAATGAGATCAATATCTTCGGTTTCCAGTAAATCTGTGATGATATCCCAAACTTGGAAATGAATACGCTTTAATTCTAAGTCATGAAGTGAAGGATCATATAAACAGCGAGATCCACATCGCTTAAGGGAGTTTCTTTATCTAAGGCTAAAGAACCAAAGAGAAGCACGGCACTAATCTGGTTGCTATATGGTGCTAAGGCAGCCGGGATTTTTTTGAGATTATCGCGGATACATCGAAAATTTAAAGGTTGATTATCGAAAATCATAGGCTCACCTCTAATACCTCTATTATACCAGTAATTTCCTAAAAAGTGAATGATGCAAAAAAACTTTAAGGAAAAAGGTAAATGGGTATAATATAGCGAAAATACTTAGATATCCCACTATTTGGGGGAAATCATATTAAGGAAGATTTTCATGAATGAA
>JAAZLD010000337.1 GCA_012799495.1 Desulfitobacterium sp.
TCTTGCCGGAGCTTTGGTCGAGGTAAGTCTTCCCGGGGGTCTCGTCCAGGACGCTGCAAAGCAGCCAAAATATCTTTCACAGTAGGAACTCCTGCGCCAAATTCTTGAGCACATTCTTCCGGATCCAACTGTCCTATTTTTTGCCTTACTTCATTAGGTCTTTCATTAAGATCCTGTAAGGTAAAGCCTGCTTTCTCTAAAATATTCTCTGCTAGTTCGTAGGATTCTGGATGAACAGGGGTGTTTTCCAAGGGGTTTTTCCCTCCTGGAATACGGATAAATCCAGCACATTGGATAAAGGTCTGCTCCCCGAGGCGAGGAACTTTTTTCAGTTGAACCCTACTCTGGAATTTTCCATTCTCTTCCCGATAAACAACTATATTCTTAGCAGTGGATGGTCTAAGACCAGCTACGTATTGCAATAGAGAAGGTGAGGCAGTATTCAAATCTACTCCCACAGCATTTACTGCTGACTCTACCACTCCATGTAAAGACTCTTCTAAGCGTTTAGGCTGAACATCATGCTGATATTGTCCTACTCCTACAGCTTTCGGCTCTATCTTCACCAGCTCTGCTAGGGGATCTTGAAGACGGCGAGCGATGGATACAGCACTACGTAAAGAAAGATCGAAATCCGGGAACTCTTCCCCAGCTAGTTTGGAAGCAGAATAAACAGAAGCCCCTGCTTCGCTAATAATGATATACTCCGTAGCTAAGTCCCCTTCCTGAATCATTTCCGCCACTACTTCTTCCGTCTCCCGGGAAGCAGTACCATTGCCGATAGCAATAACATCTACATTATATTGGGAAATGGCTTGTTGCAGAATATCTTTTGCTTCTTCTTTTTTGTTTTGGGGAGGCTGGGGGTAAATCACTCCCACATGAAGTAATTTCCCTGTGTCATCCACCACAGCAAATTTACATCCTGTACGGAATCCTGGATCCAAGCCCAAAACAGTTTTCCCTTTCACAGGAGGTTGTAAAAGAAGCTGACGGAGATTTGCCGCAAATACCTTAATTGCTTGCTCCTCAGCCTTTTCCGTTAAGGAATTGCGAACTTCCCTCTCAATGGAGGGAGCAATTAGACGTTTATAAGAGTCTTCTAAGGCAGTACGAACATACTCTGCCCCTACTCCTCCTTTTACATAAAAGCGACTGATTAGAGAAATAACCTCTTCTGTGGGAACTTCGATCTTCACACTTAAAAATTCTTCCTTTTCTCCCCGGTTTAAAGCCAAAATCCGATGGGGAGGAATCCTTCTTACTGGTTCCCGATAATCATAATACATCTCATAAGGAGAACGCTCATCCTGCTTTTTACTAGCAGCTACAATATCCCCTAAACGGAAAGTTGCTTCCCTAACTTTTTTCCGCATATTAGCGTCATCAGAAATTATTTCCGCAATTATGTCCATAGCTCCCTGGAGGGCATCCTCTACGGTTTCTACACCTAACTCAGAATTAATATATTGGGAGGCCTCCTCCTGAGGCTCAGCATCAGGCAGCTGTTCTAAAAGCCATAAAGCTAAAGGCTCTAAGCCCTTTTCCTTAGCTATAGTAGCCCTGGTCCGACGTTTTTGCCTATAAGGACGATATAAATCCTCCACCTCTTGCAGAATCCGAGCTTTTTGAATTTGCTTCGCAAGCTCTTCTGTAAGCTTGCCCTGCTCCTCAATAAGGCGCAAAACTTCAGCCTTCCGCTGTTCTAAATTTCTTAAGTATTCTAAGCGCTCCACAATTTGCCGTAGAGCATTTTCATCTAACTCACCTGTTACCTCTTTCCGGTAACGAGCGATAAAAGGAATAGTGTTCCCTTCATCTATTAATTTGATAGCTTCTCTAACCTGCTGAGGTTTTAAGAGAAGCTCCTGGGCAATTATCTCTGAAAAATCCAAAGGACAACCCTCCCACTATTTCTCAATATTTTATTATAACACTCTTTCTGTAAAAAGCTAAGAAAATGGGGGATAAGATAATAAAGGATTAGAAAATTAAAAGCAAGTCCTTTCAGACCTGCTATAAAGCCATTACAAACTCTATTTAAGGATAAATCACGAGCTTTCGTTGAGGGGTATGCGAACAGTTTCTTTTTTTAGACAGAACCCACTGGCATCCAAAATATGAATTTTCAAAAGTAGTTCTTGGTCATCTACTACAAAGTCCACCACTTCCTGAAAGAGGTCTATAGATGCCTGATAAATAACTTCTGCCCGGCCAGTTGCTCTATTGACCTTTACTAAGTCCCCACCTTTGCTTACGGTACCATGGGCATAACCGATAATGGTAATAAATTCCTCCTCATTCAGCCAATAGAGTTTTTTCTTAGGGGTATACTTAGCTTCAAGTAAGTTATTCCCTAATATTTCTGTCCAACGTTCTTGTTGGAAATGTAAGCACCACCATATTCCCTCTTTTAAATCTTTAATATATATGTCCGCCACAGTTTCCCATTCATCAGGGTAGAGATAAGCCCGATAATTACCTTCAGGAGAAGATCCAGAGATAACATAATTTCCTTGGAGGATAAAACCTGGGACATAAGGGTCTTCCTGGACTTTAAAAAGCTCTAGGTTTTCAAGAGACTTTATCTTTGAGTCGATGTCTAAGTTATCACCTTGATTATTTTTTAATTGAGTTATCCCACCTAGATGAGATGGAAAAGAATAGATATCAAAGTTTAAAAACAGAGTAACCCCAATGGCCATTAGAATGATGAGAATTCCTTTTAACCCAGTCCTCTTCATAAGAATTCCTCCATCCATATATTTCCATGGTCATAGGATTCGCTTTTCTTTCTCTCCATTCCTTCTAAAAACTAAAACTTGTCAGAAGACGAAAGAAATATCCATATCTCTCCAAATTTTTTTAATTTACCTTTTCTGAAATCTTTTCTTTCCCACTCCCAAGCTGAATATACAAATTTTAAGCAAAGGAAATATCTATTCTTTATTAAATTTTCTAAATCCTATTAGTCCTATTGCTTAACTTGTTAATTATGCTATTATATTTTCATGAACTCATACTACCCTTACGAACTTACAATTCTTATGAACTAAAAGTGTTAGAGCCTTACAACAATAAAACCTTTCTTCCAATCCTTTCCGTAAAATGCTAGCCAAAGGAGGGTTCCCCATGAAAATTTCAACCAAACTAGCCCAAATCGGCAACCGCCAAGATCCCACAGGGGCTATTAGTTTCCCTATTTATCATTCTGCTACTTTCGCCCACCCAGGCTTTGAACAAAGCACAGGTTTTGATTACTCTCGTACTAAAAACCCCACACGGCAAGTTTTAGAAAATGCCATCGCAGATTTAGAAGAAGGTACAAGAGGATATGCTTTTTCTTCTGGTATGGGAGCTATCACCACTATCCTGGCTCTTTTCTCCCAGGGGGATCATCTCCTTGTGACAGAAGATCCCTATGGTGGAACATATCGCATTCTCCAAGAGGTTTTCCAGGATTTTGGCTTGGAAACTAGTTTTGTTGATACCAGCGATTTAGAAGCTATTAGAAAGGCGATTAAGCCTAATACTAAAAGTGTTTTTGTGGAAACCCCCACTAACCCCTTGATGAAGATCGCTGATCTTCGGGGAATTTCTACTATCTGTCAGGAAAATAACCTTCTTCATATAGTGGACAATACTTTTCTCACACCTTATTTGCAAAAGCCTCTCACCTTAGGAGCAGATATGGTCATCCATAGTGGCACTAAATATTTGGGAGGACATAATGATGTTGTCTCTGGCTTAGTAGTAGTTAAAGGGGAAGAATTGGCCGCTCGTTTTGGCCGCTTACAAAATACCTTGGGAGCAACTTTAGGTCCTCAAGATTCCTGGCTCATGATCCGAGGTATGAAAACTCTAGCTCTAAGAATGAAGGCTCAAGAGGAAAATGCCCACAAAATCGCCCAATGGCTCTTAAATCACCCTGCCATAACTAAAGTTTACTATCCTGGCCTTAAGGATCATCCGGGCAACGAACTACAACTCCAGCAAGCCAAAGGCTTTGGAGCCATGATCTCCTTTAGAGTTAAAGATAGGGAGCTTATTCCTAAGATCCTTTCCTCTTTGAAAACCATCTCCTATGCGGAAAGTCTCGGAGGAGTAGAATCTTTAATCACCTATCCTGCCACCCAAACCCATGGAGATATTCCAGAAGAAGTCAGGGAAAATTTAGGGGTAGATCGAAGCCTCTTACGCCTATCTGTTGGTATCGAAGATGTTGAAGATTTGATCGACGACTTGGAACAAGCCTTCAATAAATAGCTTGGATTAATTAAATAGCTTGGAATAATTAAATAGCTTGGAATAATTAAATAGCTTGGATTGATTATATATCTTAGATAAATTTCAAAAAGCTTCAAATAAATAAGCTTTTAATTAGCTTTCTATAAATTTGACCCCGTAAAGAGGATATTCCGTTAGGTCCTCTCTACGGGGTCTATATTTATACCTCTTCCTTAACCTTATCTTTTAGATTTTCTTTAAGCTTATCTTCCAAGAAGTATTTCTTAATAGCTTTAAAGGTCACATCCATTGTTTCATGTTTGACTTTTGTAGCATCAAAGCGCAAAAGGGTAAAAACGATTTGCACACAAAGCCCTGAGGCAAAGATAGAAATAACTGTACCTATACCTACTAGACCACCTAATAACCAACCGACAAAGCAAACTGTAAGTTCAATAATGCTCCGGCAGATACCTACTGCTAATCCTGTCTTTCTTTCTAAAGCCACCATTAAGCTATCTCTAGGACCAGCTCCATAACCAGCTGCCATATAAAGGGCTGTCCCTAAAGCAATTAGAAAAAGCCCACTTATCAGCATCAATATTCCTGGCAAAAGAGAGTTCATCTTAGGGATGAATCCCAGATAGATGTAAAGGTCAATATAAACACCAATCAAAATAATATTGATAAAGGTCCCTATACCGGCCTTCTCACCTAGTAGAATTGCTATAGTAATAATAACTAAGCTAGCAATAATATTGACCCTACCTAAAGAAATCCCAGTAGTCTGGGCTATTCCCCAGTGAAAAACTTCCCAAGGAGCAAATCCCACATTAGCGAAAATGGTTAAAACAATCCCAAAGGATAGGATAAGTATTCCGATGTTTAATGATAACATTCTTTTCAGCAAACTATTTTTCTTCGTCAATTTCTCTTACCACCATTATAATAATATTTTAAAAGTTTTTCTTAATTTAAATGTAGCTGTAAAACTTTCTTAGGTTAAGTGTACTTCCTAAAGTTTTCTTAGACTTAAGTTTACTTGAATATTTTTAGCAAAACAAGTAATTAACCACTTTAGAATTTGTTCAATTTTTAACTAGCTCTAATATCCGGCTATATTAAATAATGAAAAACACCAACCGCACTTAAGATTGGTGTCAAATATTTGATTTTTACACCACAGTAAGGTCATCTATAAAAGACTTCCAGACCTGGTTGCACTCTTTTAAGTTAAGCTGAACTTTATTTTTACTTTGCTGTTCTGTATGAATACGGGTCCCGATAGAGATACCCGGTAGAAACTTGATTTTTGCCCCTCGAAACATCTTGAACCACAATGCATAATCTTGGGCTAACTGCAAACTCTCGTCAAAAAGCCCTACTTTATCAAAATAGCTTTTATGAATTAAAAGGGAACAACCATTGATTAAACCCTTTAGTACGGGGAAGAGAGGAATATCAAGCTTTTCCAATGGATAGAGGCTGTCTGGCTTAATCGAAGCAACTACTTGGGAAGACTCATCAATAAGATTATACCCTCCATAAAGGATTGGCTGATCTAGTGGATTTTCTTGCAGATACTTGATTTGTAACTCTATTTTATCCGGATAATATAGATCATCATGGCTTAACCAGGAAAAATATTCTCCCTCCATTACTTTAATGCCTAGATTAAGGGCACTAGATACTCCGCCATTTTCCTTTACAAAATAGCGAATTTTATCCCCGTATGACAAAGCAATCTTTTCAGTACCCCCCTGATCATTAGAGCCATCGTTAACCACAATGACTTCTATATTGGGGTATGTTTGATTTAGAGCACTGTCTATTGCTTCATTTAAATACTTTGCACCATTATACACGGGAATGATAATAGAAACCTTTGGAGTCAAACTACCTGCCATTCTTATCACCTTGTCTCTTTTGACAATTTATAAACAGCCTTCATCCACTCCAAGGTTTTAGGTATTCCCTCTTCTAATAAAATCCGTGGCTGGTAATTCAAGTCTCTTTGTGCTTTTGAAATATCCGGCTGCTTAATTTTTGTGGTAAAGTGCTCCTCTTCTTGATAAAGTACCTTACTATCATCTTTGCCTAAATATTCAAGAATACGATCAGAGACTGATTTCATATCATGGATTTCCGTACCTGCGATATTATATACTTCCCCTGGAATAAAGTTTAAAGTGATATTCGCTAATCCCCTGGGACAATCTTCAATATAAAGGGCATTGCGTTTATGACCTAGATAAACAGTATAAGGTAAATCATGAAGAGCACA
>JAAZLD010000338.1 GCA_012799495.1 Desulfitobacterium sp.
GAATTGCTTTTTCTAAGGGTGACTAGATATTTTTTGAAATTCGAAAAGAAATCGAAAGGAGGTAAAAGGAGGCAAAAGTAAATCATAATCAACCCCATCACACTATTTAATAATAGGAGGAGAATGGCTTATGAATCGAAGAGAGTTTCTTAAAAAGGCTTCTCTAGGTGCTGCAGTTATTGCTAGCTCAGGTTTCCTTGTAGGATGTAATACTACGGAATCTATCGCCCCTGCTCCTACCCCGGAAGAATGGGATCAAGAGACTGATGTTGTAGTGGTTGGTGGTGGAAATGGTGGCTTGAGTGCTGTTGCGGCTTTATGTGAGGCTGGTAAAAAAGTAATACTCTGCGAAATCAGTGCACATCTCGGTGGAGGTTCTGTTTACTCAGGTGGAATCATGCATGCCTGGAGTTGTAAAGATATTGAAGAATATCAAGCCCATACTGAAGGATTGCATGATCCCATATTATCCAAAACTTTTATCGAAACCTTTAGGCAAAAATACATTCCATGGCTGCAAAATATTGGTATACCTATTACCCAGATGGGTGGTGGGCCAGGGTTTAATGCAGAAGTCAACTATATGTTAGGTTCTGGTGAACAGGGATTTCTCAAACATAAAGCTTATTTTGACGCTTTAAAGGATTTTTGTGAAAACAATGGGGGCACCATAATGACTCAAACCCGAGTTCTACGTTTAGTGATTGATGAAGTAGGAAAGGTTTGTGGTGTCCAAGCTATTAAGAAAGGGGAGTCCAACTCCATCTTTATTAAAGCTGGAGCAGTAATATTGGCTACTGGTGGATATCAATCTAACAAAGGATTGATGGCAAAAGCCTTAGGACCTAACGGGGATCGGGTATATAATATGGGGACTCCTTACAATACTGGTGCTGGCATGTTAATGGCTCAGGGTGTAGGTGCTATGACCACAGGTAGCTTCTCCACCTTTTCCGGTACTTTAAATGGAATAGTTTCCACTCTCCCTACGGAAGATGATCCCGAAGCTTGGGAAAAAGCTCGTGGTGGTGATCCCGCTTCATTGAGCGGTATAGCTGCCGGTCGTCCTGGAGTTCCTATGTTAGTTAACTATTTATTCCCTGATCAAACGGTAGCTATTTTAGTGAACCTTCAGGGTAAGCGTTTTGTGGATGAAGTCTCCCCAATCGATGCTAAATATGCGAGAATTCCTCAAGAGGTAGTCAAGCAAAGACGGGCCATGGCCTTCATTATTGCTGATAAGGCCATGATAGAACAAGTAGGTGGAGCGGAGACAGTTATCAATTTATATATTGAGCAGGGTGGTAAAGTAGTTATTGAAGAATCTCTAGAAGCCTTTGCTACTAAACTCCAGGAAATACATGGATTATATAAGGGGGCATTGTTAAGAACTATTAAAGAGTATAATGAAGCTATTGACGATAATATTGCTGATAGTCTTGATGTTCCCCGGTCAGGTGGATACTATAAGCTTGAACAAGGTCCCTTCTACGGCATTCCTGTAACCTCTAATGCCTATCATACTTTCGGTGGGCTTGCTATAAATGAAAATGCCCAAGTCCTGGATCTTAATAGAGAACCTATTGCTAATCTATATGCATGCCCACCTTGTGCAGCTATGTTTAGGGAGGTATATGCAGGAGGAATAGCTTCTGCCGGTACCTTTGGTTATATTGCTGGAAAACATATCGCCAAGTAATTCCACAAATAAATAAAATTGCCCTAGAAAGTAGGTTGCCAATTAAAGGTAACCTACTTTTCTGTGTGGGCAGTCGCACCGCCTGCACAACAAGGCAACTTCGTGGATTAACCATGGCACACAACTGAGGCGTACCATTTGACCTGTCCCCATGGCACACACTGGCTTTTTACCTGGTTTTTGGATAAACTAAATGGGTATATGTAGATAGAGAGAAAAGAAAAACTTAGAGAGGGAAAAGTGGGTGGATGTTCATGCATTTCGTCATGATTTTTCTAGATGGATTTGGGTTGGGTGAAAAGGAGAATAATCCGATAGTAGCAGCCCGGACTCCTTATCTTGATGAACTTTTAGAAGGACATCTCCTCTGGGGGAAGGATAGAAGAATTGTTCGAGAAAAGGTATATTTGACACCTTTAGATGCATCTTTAGATGTTCCAGGAATTCCCCAAAGTGCCACAGGTCAGACCACATTGTGGACAGGGGTAAATGGGGCGAAAGCTATAGGTCAGCATCTTAATGCTTATCCTGACGAAAATTTGATAAAAATAATCAATGAACAATCGATTTTCAAACAATTAGTAGATCGAGGTAGGAAAGTTACCTTTGCCAATACCTTTACCGACTCTTATGAAGAATTAGTTGCCACTAGAAAAAGAAAACATACTGCTTCGACTCTATCGACTTTAGCTGGAGGCTTGACTTTGCGTAAGTTACCAGAGTTATTAGCAGGGCAGGGAGTTTATCAAGATATGACCCATGCAATTCTTCGAGAAATGCATCCTGAGGTACCCCTTATCTCCCCTTTTAAAGCTGGGGAGAACTTAGGTAAATTATCCTTGAATTATGATTTTACTCTTTATGAGTTTTTCCAGACGGATTTTTGGGGACATAGACAAAATTGGGAGAAAGCAATTTCTGTAATAGAACAGATCGATGAATTTATCGGAGGGTTTATGTCCGTTGTAACTGATCAGGATGTGATATGGCTTATAACTAGCGATCATGGCAATATTGAGAACCTAGGAGTGCGAACTCATACAGAAAACCCAGTACCTGCCCTCCTTTGGTCTAATCTCCCTATAGAGTGGCCTAAGTGGGAGAGACTTGAGGATGTAACTCCTGCGATTATAAAACTCCTCACTGAAAAATGATTATAGATATCTTCTGATAAAGAAGTAATTAGTTATTTTTTTAGAAAAAAACTTTTTACGCTATGGTTAATTTTTCTCTAAAACTTATTAAATTGCATAACTATCGTCTAATATTCAAATATAAATCTCACCAAAAATAGCATTTGGTAGTATTTAGGACTTTAAGATAAGGAACGGGATACAGTATGGCAAAGTATCAGGATAAAGAGCAAAATAAAACAATAGGGACAATGGAGTTATTAGCTCCTGCAGGGAGCTTTGAGGCTTTTAAGGCAGCAGTTGAAAATGGAGCTGATGCTGTTTACCTAGGGGGTAAAAGCTTTAACGCCCGGGCAAATGCTGCAAACTTCGACCTAGAGGAATTAAGGAAAGTAGTACAATATGCCCATGAGCGAGAGGTCAAGGTTTATGTTACAGTAAATATTTTAATAGCTGATAAAGAATTTCCTGAGCTTTGTGATTACCTCTATGAACTTTATGAGATTGGGGTAGATGCCCTGATTTTACAGGATATAGGGGTCGCCTCCTTCATCCAAAAAGTGCTACCGGAATTGGAACGTCATGGAAGTACTCAGATGACTATCAATAACTCCTGGGGTATGAGCCTTGGAGAAAGGCTAGGTTTTCAGCGTGTTGTTTTGGCACGAGAAGTAAATGCTCAGGAGATGAAGGAAATCTCCGCCAATAGCTCTTTAGATATAGAAGTATTTGTCCATGGAGCTTTGTGTATCTGTTATTCTGGTCAATGCTTGATGTCTAGTTATATTGGTGGTCGCAGCGGTAACCGGGGTTGTTGTGCCCAGCCTTGCCGTTTGCCTTATCAATTGGTAAATCATGAGGGTGTAGATCTGTTAGCTAAGGCTAATGTAGGGAATTATTTACTCAGTCCTCGAGATCTGAACTTTGTGGAAGAGTTGCGCCACTTGCAGGAATGTGGAGTTAATTCTTTAAAAGTAGAAGGTCGGATGAAAAGACCGGAATATGTAGCCACAGTAATAGGTGTTTATCGTAAAGCTCTGGATCATATCCTTAGAAAAGAAAAGTCAAAAAAGAGTTGCGAACAAAAAGAAACTTTAAATTCCAAGGGATTAAATTCTAAGGAGTTAAACTCCACAGGTATTAGTGATGAGGAACGACGGGATCTACTGCAAATCTTTAATAGGGGCTTTTCCCAAGCCTATTTTCATGGTCATCCAGGAGCAGAGCTAATGAGCTATGAGCGGCCTAACAATCGAGGAGTTGTCCTAGGAAAAGTCACTAATAACATTAGCAAAAGATTAGAAATCAAACTTGAGACATTTCTGCGCCCAGGGGATGGCTTGGAAATATGGACTAGGAAGGGTCGTGAAGGGATTACGGTTGACCGGATCTGGCTAGGAAAGAAAGAAGTTCGAGAAGGTAAGCCAGGAGATATAGTACAAATATATTTTTCCGGTAAGGTCAAACCGGGAGTTCAAATATATAAGACTTACGATTATCTTCTGATGGAAAAGGCCCGAGTGAGTTTTCAGGAGGGTAAAGAACAGCGAAAAAGACCATTAAGAATGAGACTATCCGGTTCCATCGGGGAAAAACTGACCTTAGAAGCTTGGGATAGAGAAAATGTAGCAAAGATTCAATCCCAAACTTTTAGTCAAAAGGCAATAAAACGCCCTTTGACAAATGAGGTAGCTTATAAGCAACTAAGTCGTTTAGGCAATACTCCTTTTTGGTTAGAAAACCTAGTGTTGGATGTGGAAGAAGAGCTAATGATACCTGTTAGTGAGCTTAACGAAATGCGCCGGCAAGTGGTGGAAGAATTGCTAAGTCTTAAGGTGAAGAATATCAGTGTTTCTCCTGATGAATATCAAGAACGATTGCGGATTTGGTCTGAGGAATTAGCTCAAAAAAGAGAAGAGGCCCACAGAGAGGAGCTAACAAGGTATAATAAAGAGACAAGTGATAAAGAGGGGACAGATGAACTCTTAGAACTAGCGGCTAAAAGAATCACTGTTGCAGTAAGCAATCTAGAAGGTGTTCAGGCTGCATTAAAATCTGGTGCTAAGAGAATTGCCTTTGGTGGGGAACGGTGGCGTTCCCGAAAAGGTTTTAGTTTGCAAGATGTAGAAAAGGCCATAGGGTTATGTCTAGAAAAGGGAGCAGAACCTATTTGGCGGTTACCTCGTGTCTTAAATGAAAGCCAAAGCAAATGGTGGTTTGAAACTCTTAAAAAGGCCCAAGGCTGGGAACAACCTCCTAAAATGATGGTTTCTAATTTAGGAGAAATAGAGATGATTAAAGCCTTGGATCCTACTTGGCCTTTTGAGGTAGATTATACCTTAAATGTTTTTAATGAATCGGCTTTGGCTTATTTCCTAGAGCTAGGTGCTCAAGGGATTACTTTATCTACAGAATTAGAGCGTAGCCAAGTAGAGGTTTTAGCTCAATGGGGTAAGACAGAAGTTATGGTTTTTGGGGATTTGGAGATGATGGTCAGTGAATACTGTCCAATAGGAGCGACCTTAGGAGGTAAGAAAGAAGAATACTGCAGTGCTCCTTGCGTTAAGGGCTCTCATTATCTAAAGGATCGGCTAAAGTACCAGTTTCCCATTGAGACAGATTTAGAGTGTAGGATGCATTTGTTTAATTCAAGGGTCCTTAATCTTTATCAAGACCTTGGAACTTTAGAAAAAATGGGAGTTAATCGTATTCGCCTTCAACTGGATCGAGCTAATCCTATGCAGATCGAAAATACATTTAAAGTCTTCCTTAATAGGTGGAAGGATGCTCTCCAAGAAAGTCGGCAAGAAAATGAGGATAATAAAGTTAAGGGTTACTTAGAAGAACTTTATCCTGAAGGATTTACAAAAGGACATTTCTCCCGAGGAGTACTTTAAATAAAGTTATAATTTTGCAAGAATACATGTCAAAAGATAAAATTTTTTATCATTAAGGGAGGAAAAAACAGAATTATGGTTCTAAATGAACGAGTTAGTGGTAAACTCGGTTTTGATAAAATATGTGAAGACTTAGCTAACCTTTGCTATTTACCGCGAGCAAAAGAATTAGCAATGTCTTTAAAGCCTTATGCCAGTTTCGAACTAGTTAAAGAAGCTCTTGAACAGACCAGTGAAGGAAAGGAACTCTTAAGGCTTAATCCCCTGTTTTCTATTAGAGGGGCTAAGGAGATTCGCAATTATCTTGAGCGAGTATTACGAGGAGGGATTTTGACTCCGGAAGAATTACTGGAGATTAGGGATACCTTGAAAGCTTCTCGTTTTGTGAAGCGTAGCTTAAGGGAGAGTAAAACACCTTATCCTCTTTTACAAGGGATCATGGATCAGGTGGATAACCCTAAAGGAATTGAGGAAGAACTTACCCGCTGTATAACTGAAGATGGAAAAGTAGCTGATGGAGCATCATCAACCTTAGCAGAATTAAGAAAAAGTATTCAGCGTCTCCAGAATCGGATACGGGAGACTTTAGAGGGAATCCTTCGTAGTCCCTCTTATCAAAAAATGCTCCAGGATCCAATTATTACTCAACGTTCTGAACGGTATGTTGTTCCTATTAAGCAGGAATATCGCCATGCCTTTTCCGGGATTGTCCATGATCAGTCAGCCAGTGGTGCAACCTTATATATTGAGCCAATGACAGTAGTCAACCTTGGTAATGAGCTCCGAGAGGTGACTCTTAAGGAGCAAAGAGAAGTTCAAAGGATTCTTTCCCTTCTATCGACACAGATTGAAGGAGAAGCGGACTGCATCGCCGATATTCATGAAGCTTTAGCTAAAGTAGATTTTATTCTTGCTAAAGCGAGGCTTAGCGAAGAGATGGAAGGTGGAGCACCTATTTTATCCCCTAAACGGGAGATTAGCTTAGTACAAGCCCGTTATCCTTTACTTACAGGTAAAGTGGTACCTCTAACAATTGAATTAGGCAATCGTTTTGATACAGTAGTAGTAACAGGTCCCAACACAGGGGGAAAAACTGTAGCTCTGAAAACTATCGGCTTGTTAGCTGCTATGGCCCAAAGTGGTCTCCATATTCCAGCGGAATCTGACTCTAAGATAGGGATCTTTAGTCAGATCTTTGCAGATATCGGGGATGAGCAAAGTGTAGAACAATCTTTAAGTACATTTAGTGGTCATATGAAAAATATTGTAGAGATTGTAGAAAAAGCTGATGCTCGCTCACTGATCCTTTTAGATGAAGTTGGAGCTGGTACAGATCCCACTGAAGGAGCTGCCTTGGCTATGGCTATAATCCAGGAACTA
>JAAZLD010000339.1 GCA_012799495.1 Desulfitobacterium sp.
ACTAATAGGTCGAGGGCTTGACCTAACAGAAGTCGCAATTAGGTAAGATGAATCCTAGCAGTTAAATACTCTGTGTAGTTTTGAGGGAACACCTCAGAAGTAAATATAGATCTGGTGATAATGCCGAAGGGGTTCCACCCGTTTCCATCCCGAACACGGAAGTTAAGACCTTCAGGGCCGATGATACTTGGACTGCGAAGTCCTGGGAAAGTAGGACGTTGCCAGGTAGAATGCTAATGGACTATGCTTTGCAACATAGTCCATTGTGCTTATTTACTAGAACTGTTGAAAGTTCGAGAACCGTTCAGGGCCGATGATACTTGGACTGCGAGGGGTCCACACGGCGAATGTAAAATTTGTGGTATGCCGTGTGGCGTTACTATTCACAGGATAGTAACGTCTCAGCGGTTAAATATTCTTTGTAGTAAGCCGCTTCGGCGTTACTAATCCTCAGTGGATAAGCAATACTTAGTAGAGCGCCACTTCGGCAAAACTGTCCACTGGACACTTTTGTCACTGGACAGTAACGTCTGGGAAAGTAGGACGTTGCCAGGTAATGCGAGTAGACCGTCTGTGAAAGATGGTCTCTTTGCTTTTTACTTCGTAAAAAACTTATTTGCTTCGTTGAGCATTGGAAACTATAATTCTCGGTTACAACTAAGATTGTGGCCGAGTTTTATTGGTTCTTTGTCAAATGGTGTTGGTGAATAAATTTCAGTGACTATTGTGGATAAGTTGATAAAATGTAATCCAGCGGCTTAGGGGATTTCCTCTAAGCCGTTTTAAGTTTCGCTAGACTCTGGGTTATAAGAATTCTATTTCTAAAGTGATAAAAACATCTAAACCCAAAAGCAATTCGTTTTATGACCTTAATCTTATTATTAATGCCTTCAAGAACACCATTGTTATAATCATATTTAAGAGCATTGCTTACATAATCTATATACTTTCTTATGGTCTTGATTGAGGTTTTCATATAGTCGGAGACAATATTGAAATTATCGTCTAAGGCCGTTTTTAAAAGGTCAAACTCCTTGTTCTTAATGCAAAATCTCACATAATGGTATAGCTTATAAGAAGCCTTTAATTTTGGATCCAAATCTAACAGGTAGTTAATTATATCAATCTCGCGCATCTGGTTTCTAAAGGAACGGTGGTATCTATAGTTAATATGATCAACCCTGGTATTATCCTTAAGTAATAGCTTCCAATATTTCTTCAATTTGTTGTAGTTCTTTTTATCCCTGTTCATAACTTCAACTCTGGTTTTGTTTAAGGCCCTACTAAAAAGCTGAATGATATGGAATTTATCTATGATTATCTTAGCCTTAGGAAAAATATCCTTAATCAACGATAAATAGGGGCTATACATGTCAATAACAATTGTTTTAACTGAATATCTAGCAGCCTTAGAATATTGCAGGAAATAATCTTTAAGAACATGTAATCTCCTATCCTCTACTATATCCACAATTCTTCCAGTTTCAGAATCGCAGAATATAAAGGACATAGCCCCAGCGGCTGATTTGACAGATTTAAACTCGTCAAAACATAAATGCTTTGGGAGATAGTTAAAATTAGGCTTGTAAAGGTCGTAAAAGCTGTCAATCACCCTATTCACAGTGGAATGGGATACATTATGGTTTCTAGCAATATCTTTTTCAGAAATCTTTTCCTTAGCATTAAGAGCAATAGCCAATTTAGTATTGTTAGATATAAAACAATGTCGGTCAACAATATTAGTTTTTAGTGTGAATGTAGAATTACAATGCTTACAAAAGTACCTTTGCTTTCTTAGCTTTAAGTAAGCATTAAAACCTGATATGTGAGGTATTTTAATCGTTGAAGTTTTAAAACCATGTTTAATAATTTTATCGTCAAGGACATGACCACAAGAGTAACAGGCTCTTGGTCTATAGGTTAACGTACCGTGAAAAAACTTAGATTTAACGCCTTTTACAATACCTTCAGAATAAAAATTTTCATCAAAAATGATATTTTTATCTTTTAAATTCAGTAGATTAATTATAGAATCATTATGAGACATTTGACACTACTCCTATAAATGTGGTTTTGGCGATTACATTTTACCAGAGTTTTGTCACTTGTCTCTCTTTTTTGTGCAAAAAAATTGGTGCTGGTTTTTTACTCACCAACACCAAATATTATAGAGCCAAAAATTCTGATACGTATGAAGAAATTCTAATACGACTAGCATAAAGAAGAAAGTTGGTACCTTTGACCGGTACCAACTTTCTTCTTTATTATTTAAAACTCTTATTTATCAGCTATCAGCTCCGTGCTTTTCAGAAGCTCTACTTCTACTGTTTCTCCGGCTTCCAGCCCATTCACATCTATAGGAATATTGACCATGCCGTCTGAATTGAGGATTAGTCCTGGAATACCATCTTCGCCCCACATCAAGGGAGTGGCTATATAACCATCCGCTGTGCGTCTTAGAGATACACGAGCAATCAGCTCAAAGCCAGGGCGTTTTTTAAGTGGCTTGTCTAAGGTGGCGGTAACTTTAGGATGTTGAAGGGCGGGTAAGCCGAACCAGTGAGAGATTAATGCGGAAAGGCACCAGTGAGCAGCCAGGTAGGCCGCTATAACTGGACCGGGGATATTGATAACAGGCTTTTCATCTACAATAGCGAAGGACACAGGGCGACCGGGAACCGCTTTTACTCCATGTCTAAAGAAACTGCCCCGTCGTTCTAGCAAGAAGCTGTTTAGATCTTCTTCGCCTCGAGAGGAACCGCCGTTAATAAGAACCATATCTGAGCAGGCAAGTGCTTCGTCTAAGGCCTCTTCCAAACGGCCTACCTCATCTTTGACGATGGGATGGCAAAGAACCTCGGCTCCCCAACCTTCAAGGAGGGTGGTAAGCATTAGTCCGTTTGTATCTACATTCTGTCCCCTTTGAGGTTTGACGCTGGGAGGTACCAGCTCACTGCCTGTGGGAATAAAGGTTATTTTCATTTTACGTAAGACTGGTACCCAGGCAACCCCGCCCATAGCTAAGGAGGCTAGGAGCTGCGGAGTAAGGCGAGTGTGGGCAGGAGCGAGCAGAGCGCCGCTCTTGACGATAGTTCCTGCAGGGTCTACATTCAGATTGTTGGGGTCAAAGGTAAAGTTCTCTAGGAAGCGAACTCCATTTCCTTCCAAAATAATGTCTTCCATGGCGATGATAGCGTCGAAATCATCAGGAAAGTCATCTCCTGTATCAGCTCGGACAAAATCTCGACCCTTAATCCAGCCTGAGGTGTCAGGTAGACCATTGGCAAAGTCGGCGGAACGAATGGCGATCCCGTCAAAGCAGGAAGCCCGCACGAGAGGCAGGGTGTTTTTTGAATGAATATCTTGAGCAGTAACCCGGCCTAAGGATTCGGCCAACGGAACAATCTCTGTCTCCGGAGTAAAATGCCAGTGCGATTTCATAAGAGAGAGGGCTTCTTGACGGGTGACACTTTTTTCAATATTAAATTTCATGATATTATTTCTCCTTTCCTTGATGAGGTGGATTGATAGCCCGATGCAGAAGCTTCTGCATATCCTCTCCAGTAAAGAGAGGAACCTCGTCCCAATGAAGGCGACCAGAAATGACCGGATGAGGCAGAGGGATTAATTCCAAGGAAGCCATCTGAGGAATGCGATGAAGCAGAGGATCGCCCAGCACAGTGGAAAAGCTACCGCTCTGTAATGCACGAATAAGATCAGCTTCCTTCTCCAAGCGGATATCTGCAGGGGCAGACAGGGCAGGTTCAAGCTCAAAGAAGCTGCTCACCACTACAGGACGGGTGCAGCCCATGGCTTGTAGGGCATTGCGGATAGAATTGGCTATAATTTGGTCTCCGAGAATTAAGAGACCCTCATTGCCTTCTTGATTATTGGCCGAGGGAATTTGGCTTATGCCTTTCTTCATAGATTCTTCTAATAGATCAATAACCGCTTGAGTTTGCTTCGTCCCGATCGGCATTCCGATCACATAGGGTATACCTAGGGCTTCTTCCATTTCCCGAGCCAGGGCCAGACCAGAGGAGGTAATTACAAGATTAACAGAAGCTCCTGGAGATTGGCACAGGTCTTCAAGGTCACTATCCATAAGGAAATTACATACCACTGAAAACCCAGCGTCCTCTACCACTGCCCTTAAGGCATCGGCATTTCCGACTGCACCTAGGTCTAAGGGTGTAAGACCCAGTAGATTAACGGAGCGGGGTATTTTTGGAGTATGTGGGTCACTGAAACGGCGAAAGAGCTCGACCAGAGCAGAAGATACCCCACGATGATAGTTGACAAAGCCGGTGGTATCAAAACCTAAAGCAGGAATGCCGGTGCGTTCCTCGACCTCACGAGCCATGCCTTTCATATCCATGCCGATGATTGCAGGGACAGGACTGCCTAGGAGGGCAATGAAATCAGGCTTCAGGGCTTGTGCTGCTTCTATCGTTTGATTGATAATTCGGCTGTCATCTCCCAGCGCCACCTCCATTGTTCGTAGTTGAGCGCAGAGGGTAGTGGTCTTATTACGACTCCAGCGAGGTTCATCATAATTAATGTAGTTTTTAGTACAGCAGGAGGCATCGCAGAGGACAATCAAGCAGTTAAAGTCAAAAAGAGCTGAACAAACACCTGAGTAATCCCCTGTAAAGGGGGGAAGATA
The DNA here is from genome assembly GCA_012799495.1 of Desulfitobacterium sp. GTDB lineage: Bacteria > Bacillota > Desulfitobacteriia > Desulfitobacteriales > Desulfitobacteriaceae > Desulfitobacterium. Next base: position 4,667 of record JAAZLD010000339.1, read on the forward strand.
AATGGATAATCTGCCCATTAGTCCCACCTCGTTTCTGTGTCATAGGCTTCTGCAATCTTTTCCATTAGGGTGCGGATACCGTGAAAACCAAAAAGAGTCTCATCTCGTTGCAGATCCACAAAGCGAGGAGACTTTAATGTATAAGCAACATCAAAGCCGATGGCGACAGCATCGGCAGGGAGGTCGTGACTGATTACCGTATCATATCGTCCGCCCCATATAATCCTTGTCTCCGGACTGTGTTCAATTAGCCACTGCCGCTCAGCCATATCTTCATCCTTGCCATGAGTGATAAAAATAGCCGCTATCTTAAATCCATAACCTTGTAATGCTTTAGCCATGGCGAAGGGTCGCATGGCGGCTGAGGAATCTATCAGAAGGGGAGTGTTTCTCAGTTTTTTGCGACAGGAAGCAATGGCTGCTTCAGCCTCTCTGCGGTATCCTTCCCAGCCTTTAGGTACAACACCGAGAACTAAGGCAAGAGCATGGTAGCACTTCTCTACTTCATTGAGATCATAAGAAACCGGCATATCCAGATATGGTATATCCAGTCGCTTTTCCATCTGCTGAGCAGTGTAGCGTCCCATGGACATAAGCACCAGATTGTATCTGGCGGCAGCCATGCGCTGGAACTCATCATAAGAATTCAGTGCGTGAATTTGACGTACTATAGGGATACCCCATTCTTTCAGGAGAGTAAATAGCTCTCCTTTTGTATCAGGAGAGACAAAGTTACCAATAAGATTAACGGAAGCTTCTTGCTCTGAAGAGCGATCAAGCAAGCTGTAAAGGCGGTCTTGTTTTCGAGCACCGGGAGCCACTAAATCTTGGGATGCGATCGGATTGATATGGCAAATTGTAAAATGAAGATCTTTGAATCGATCCCGTAACTCTACTAAAAGGGCTTCTTCGTCGGTGCCCAGAAAGTCATCAATGCAATTCACATGAATCAAAAATGCCTTAGGAGGCGGAGTAAGTACTTCCATAAGCTCCTCGATTGTATCAGCCACCATGTTCTCGTAGTCCCCGGAGATTACATCTGCCTCGGTTATATAGAGAAAAGATGAATAATCAGCTTCTCCGTTGTTCAAGGAGCGAAGACCAATACGCCTCCCACAGGCAGCAGGGCAGACATGAAGACTGTGGCTTTCAGGCACACGGAGAGAAATCTTGGGACGACCATGGTGAGGAATGAAAAAAGATAGACCTTTACCCATTTTTGCACACCTCCAATACCTTATGGGCTAAGCTTCGGTAATGTTCAGCCATTTTCGATTCAGGAAAAGCCTCGACTACAGTTTTTCCTAAAGCTTCAGCCTGTTGTACCTCAGAGGAACGGGGAAGGTCGGCGATAATCTTTCCGCCCTCTTCTTCGGCCAAGCGTTCAACTTGAGCACGTTCGTTTTCTACATTGCGCCTGTTTAGGATATAGCCGCCGAAGCGAGCATAACCCCGCTTTTTAAAACTTTCTACAGCCTTAACGATATTGGCAGCGGCATACATGGACATCATTTCTCCGGAAGTGACTACAAATACTATGTCAGAATATTCACCTCGCAGGGGCATGGCAAAGCCTCCGCAGACTACATCTCCAAGCACATCATAGAGAACTACATCGGGCTTATAGATTTTGTAGGCGTTAAGGTCTTGAAGCTGCTCAAAGGCGGTGATGATGCCTCGACCGGCACAACCAATACCGGGAGTTGGACCTCCGGCCTCTACGCAGAGAACTCCTGAAGAGTTGGTATATACCAGCTCCTCAAGAGTCAGGGAACCACCCCGGCGCAATAAATCCAGCACCGTAGGTATGCTCTGTCCGTTGGTAAGTGTTCGAGTGGAGTCTGCTTTAGGATCACAACCAATCTGCATAACTCTCAAGCCCTGTTCTGCCAGAGCTGTAGATAGATTGGAGGTGGTTGTAGATTTTCCGATGCCGCCTTTTCCATAGATGGCAATACGTAACATAAATGTTCGACTCCTTTTACATAGATGAAAATTAGCCTATTATCTCTGCGATTTGCTCATCGCTCATATCGTAAAGGAAGAAATGCTCATAAAAGTAGTGAATCTCTTTCGCCAAATCTTCATCAGACATCAATTCGGGATAGAATTTGTTCATTGCCCACATAATTGTAAGGGGCTGCTCTACCGTACGATTCCCCCAGACATGAGCGACAGTGGGAATCATATACATTGCGTCATTTTGTATAGCGGTAACGTTGGAGATTTGATTGTTAGCTTTTAGTTCTTCTTTTTCATCGGCGGTAAGAAGCATGATGTCTGGATTCCATGCCAAGAGATCTTCAATAGTATAGTTGTAGGATTCTTCAGTATAACCATCATTAGTCACAGAAATTCCCCCGGCTTTGGCGATCCACCACTCAGCAATGCGGTGGGGCTGGCTAAGCTTGGCTACACTGCCATAGAGAACCTTAACTTTCTCCTCCTCTTTTAGATTGGCGGTTAGTTTTTCAGCTTTTTCTACCATATTGTCAAAATATTGGATGTAATCTTCAGCAGTTTCTGGGACTCCCAGCACCTCGCCCATCAATTCTACAGCTATTTTAACATCTTCCAGCTCGGACCAGGCAAGATAAATAACAGTTAGTCCATTTTCGGCAAGAAAGTCTGCAGTAGATTTGGTCATGGTAATACAGAGGTCGGGCTTAAGATTGAGAACTTCTTCTATAATAATCTCTCGGTCGGCATTTTCCAAGACGGGAGCATTCGCCATCTGAGGAGCGAATTCGTATTGCATTTTCCATTTATCGGTTTTGGTAAAGCTAGGTGACATATTATTAGCAATTTTTGAACCGGATCCCATGAGCTCCACAAAGGAATTGAGAACACCGTTAGCACCGAAGGTAGCTATCGTATTAATCTCTGCAGGGAGCTGCACTTCTCGACCAGCCATATCCGTAACTACTCGGTTCTGGGATTGAGACTGTTCTGAGGGTTTTTGCTCTGGATTGGGGTTTGCGTCTTGAGAACAGCCTAATAGGCTTCCCAACAGGAGCGCAAGGGTCAAAATCAGGGACAGGGATTTCCTTTTCATTGTAAATTCCTCCAATTCATTTTTTTGATTTTTTTGACTCTTTTGAATAAATAATTATATATAATAAATCTACTTTGGTTGCCAGGCTCAAGGACAGCCAAGGAGAGGGATACACACCTTGACCTTTTCATAAGAGGTCAGCGCCTCAGATACCTCTACCGGAGTTTCGTAAAGCTTAGTCAAGCTCTCCGAAGTTACGGCTTCCTCCGGTGTCCCCTGAATCATTACCCGTCCATCTCGCATGAGCACAGCATTATCGCAAGCTAAAAAAGCGTGATCAGGGTAATGTGAGGTCATGAGAATTCCATAGCCTTGAGCGGAGAGATGCTTAATCGTCTTTAAAATCTTAACCTGATTACTGTAGTCAAGATTGGCGGTGGGTTCGTCCATAATCAGTAAGTCGGATTGTTGAGCTAAGGCTCTAGCCACTAATACCATCTGACGCTCACCGCCGGAAAGCTCCTGAAAGCTTCGTTTGGCCAGATGTTCAATCTCTAATTTTTCCATAGCATCAAACACTGCCTGGCGATCCGTATCTTTATGGGCTCCGCCTGGGGATAGGTATGCTACCCGACCCATAAGGACTATCTCTCGCACCTCATAAGGGAAGGCTAAGCCGGAAGATTGGGGCACATAAGCCATAAGTCTGGCTCGCTTCTTGGCAGACAGGTGAGACATATTTTTCCCATCTAGAAATACAGAGCCTCCCCTGGGAGCTTGAAGCCCTAGAAGGCAACGAAGCAGAGTGGTTTTACCGGTACCATTAGGGCCTAATAGGCAGGCGATTTGACCACGTTTGACAGAAAAGGATATCTCTTTCAAAACTGGTCGGCGGGGCTTGTACCAATATTGAAGATTATTGATTTCCAACATTATAACCACGCCTTTCTTGCCTTGGAGAGGAGAACCACGAAGACCGGTGTTCCTATTAAAGAGGTAAGTACGCCCAGCGGGAGGGTTCCAACTCCGATGGCTCGGATTACATTATCAATAATAAGAAGAAAGAGTCCACCAACGAGGAAAGAGGCTGCTGCAAGCTTAGTATAACTAGCTCCTACCAGCAGGCGGGCGATATGAGGAACCACCATTCCAATCCAACCGATGATGCCACAGATGCTTACAGCGCTTACGGTCAAGAGAGTGGAGGAGACTATTACTACCACCTTGACCAAGGGTACATTGACGCCCATTGAGGCAGCTTCAGCTTCCCCGGCAGCCAAGGTATCGATCTGATAACGGAAAAAGAAAAGAAGGGCAAGAGAAATGACTGTGGCCGGCAGCATCACAAGCACGTCATCGGCGTTGGCTCTACCTAGACTTCCCATGAGCCAGAAAGTAATGGAGGGAAGGGCATCATCTGTATCCGCCAAAGTCTTGACGATGGACAAAAGTGATTGAAAGAAGCTGGACACCACAATACCAGCCAGCACCAAAACAGTGATATTTTGTCCCCCAAAAACTCGGCTGATCAACCAGGCTGCAAGTACGGCAATGATGCCGAATAAAAAGGCTGAAGATTGAATTTGCCACCAGGTTCCTCCATCTAACATTACTAGGGATGCACCAAAGCCTGCCCCGGCGGAAACTCCCAAAAGATCAGGAGAGGCCATGGGGTTTTTGAAGAGGGTTTGATAAGAGGCACCGGAGATAGAGAGTGCTCCACCCACTAAGATACCTAAAAGAATACGTGGCAGCCTCACCTGGAGGACAACTTGTTCCATGGTGGCGTCCCAGTAGACAGGGATATTTATGAAGTGAGAACAGATAATATCCCAAACAGCAGCAGGGGCAATGGGATAACGTCCTATTAGGAAAGAGGCAAAGAAAAGAATTATCAGAGCGATTGCTAGTATAGCCATAACTGTCCAAAATCGTCCTCGTTTTCTAGCGACCGCCATAATATCACACCTTTCCACAACTAATAAAATTAACTGCTTTGAAAAGAGCATATATTTTTGATGAAGAGAATTTTTGGGCAAATAAAAAAGGATTTTTGCCCTTTGAAAAAGCAAAAATCCATACAGAAAGTCAATTTAGACGTAGTATCTACGTTAAATTAAACATGGTTGATCTCCTTTTCAAATGGGAAGGCTCCGTCGTTTCCAGCGAAACCCTGTGGATCTCGTACTAATACGGATCCAGGTCCAGACGCCCTAGTTTCCCTTAGGCGAAAGGACTCGGAGGACAATATATAATTAGGGAACATATTAGCAATCATAAAACGATAACTATAAATAATATTACACATTATCATATAAAAAGGCAACTATATATTTGCGGTAAGTTCTAAGTTTGGTCTGATATTTAAGTTGGTTTTTAATACTTTTGCTTAGGGGATGTATTTTTAGGCAATTGCCTAATGATTCTACCATAGGGTATAATAGGAAATGTCGTAAATTATCATAGGAGGAATACATAATGTCAAAAAGTCTTTCAGAATTAAAAAGTATCTATGTTACAAAATATACCTTTGGTCTGATGCAGAAAGGTAAAGGAACAAGTTTATTACGTGCGGAGTTAAACTGTGATGTGTGTGTGGAGACCTTAATCTAGCGTGGCATGTTCATCAAATCCCATATTATGCAGAGGCGAAAAACGGCGAAAACCATGAAGTAGGAAATATAATGATGGCTTGTGAGAAGTGCATCAAAGAAAAGCAACTTACTCCGTTGGATAATGAAGGCTCCCTACATTTTGATGCCTCCAACCTAGCGATTAAGGAAATAATCGAAACAAAAAGAGAACAAGATAAAAATCAATAATTAACGCTATAACATCGTAAATGTCAAGGGCTAATGAGATGCAACCTCATTGGCCCTTGACATATTTTAGCTGGTATATTACAAAAAAGTGATCAATTACCTGATTTCCTTGTTTCTACTTAGTTTCTCCTATAATTTAATGGGTATTTTACACAAGCTTAATAGATTCTTG
>JAAZLD010000340.1 GCA_012799495.1 Desulfitobacterium sp.
ATATAATAAACGGGGTCGGCAAAAGGTATTTATTATTAGGGATGTTTGAATACTCATTTCCCCCTCCTCAATCAGTCGACTATTTTTCAAGGAACGTACCATAGTTTGCAGATTTTTGCCCTTTTGAAAGTTAAGCCTTGAAAATTAGGGCTAGTTAAACAGTAACTAGTTCTTCAAAATTGCTTCCCCATTGAATAATCTTAGCTTGGCGATAAACAAATTGAGAGTTTACATTCCAAGTATGATCCATCCGATTCCCATGGCGCATATAAACATAGTTAAAAGGGTCAGCTGCATAGATGGGGATATTTTTGCGAGTACAATCCTTCATAAACCGGACATCCTCACCTAAACTTACTGAGGAAAAACGTACTTTCCTAAAAACTCCCCGCTTGACAATAAGGGTTCCACCAGATAAAGAAGGACCATAGGTGTAACGATTCACATAAAACCTGCCATCCTCAAGACTATAGGAGACCGCCAGGGGCAACCTTAGACCTAAGGCCTGGTTAGATTCAAAATAAACAAAATGCACTCCCTTCCCTACGACTTGAGCGTTTGTATATTGAAAGGAAAGCATCAAATCCCCAAGGAAATTAGCTCCATAATAATCATCATCATCCATTTTCCCAATATAATCATATTTGGCCAGCTCAACACCATAGTTAAGACAATCACCTAAGGAATAATTCTCAGACAAAACTAATAGACGTACATTTTTCCTCCCCCTTAACCGCTCAGCATAAACCTGAGGGTCCACGCGAGAGTTATGAATAATGATGATGTATTCCACCTTGGGATATTTGATTCGATCCAAATTAGCGATAATATTATCTAGATATTTAGGTTTTGCCGTAGAAAGGACCATGGACACTCCCGGCAGCTGGCAATCTCCATACTGCTTCCTTAATTTAAGGATTTGTTCCTTTTCCCTTTCCAGCCGGCTTTTTTCATCCACTTACTTCCCCCCTCTTACAAAGTATTATCTATTTTAGCTTTTGCTCTTTTCATTCTATGCATAGAAAAATAGGAAGCCACTTTTAGGCTTCCTACTCATAGGATTGTACCCCTTCAAAATTCAAAATAAAAAAACTCCTCACCACTGATATACCGTGATGAGAGCTATACAACACTTCAATAGAAAAGCTTAGTATATTCTGTCTTTGTATCGTCAATGTGATAAATATAAACTACATCCTTGATTTGACGATAAATTGCTACATGCTTTTTAGAAATCACCATTCGGTAAACTTGCTCATTGAGCCAAGTATCTGGTGTAAGGGAACCAGAATCAGGGAAATCTTCCAACCGTTCAATGGTATTCAGAATATCGTCAGTGACTTTAAGTGCAGTATCTATATCGAACTGTATCAAATAGTAATCCTCGAGCTTCTTCAAATCCTACCAGGCCGAGGGCAAAATTTCAATCTTATACTTCACCTGCTCGCTCCCTTAATCTTTTTCTTGCTTCTGAGATACTTAAGGATTTCGCTCCGCTGATTCGCTCTTCTTCTGCCTGCAAAACTTTCGCTCGAAGCTGTAGAATTTGTTCTCTTTTCTCAAAAGCATCAATACTCATAAGAACCAAATCTCCCTCGCCATTTTTGGTAATATATATTGGTTCTTTAGTTTCCTTTGCTAATTTTGATATACTGGAGTAATCATTACGCAATGCTGCTGATGGCTTTATTATCATATTTTCACTTCCCATACCTTTTCTTTGATATAATTATATCTCTTCTTTTATATGAGGTAAAACTAGAAATCCAATTTATATACTATAGCAAAAACTGTCAGTTTTACTTGCAGAAGGTCTCCACCTTCGTTCGATCTTCTTTTTCGTTCGTGTATAATAAACAAGGAATGCATCCCTAAGAGCTTTAATAAAAATCACCACAATGCACTCAGCAAAGGAGAGTTTTTCATGGGGATTATATACTTAGCCGGCGCCATTATTTCGGAAGTTTTTGGTTCCAGCATGATGAAACTAACAGCTACGGCCAAAAGCAAATTGCCCGTCTTAGGAATTATTATCGGCTACGCCATAGCCTTTTACCTTCTTTCCTTAGCCTTAATTACCGTTCCCTTAAGTTTTGCCTATGCCGTCTGGAGTGGAGTAGGTACAGCCTTAACAGCAATTGTCGGCTTTTTACTTTTCAAAGAGAAAATAACCATCCACACAGCCATAGGTATTCTGCTCTTAATAGTCGGTGTCGTACTAATGAGGCTATAGAAATTAGCTGAACTATAAAGGAGAAAAGCTATGCAAGGTTATATGTATTTATTAGGTGCCATCCTTTTTGAGATCGCTGGCACTTCGATGCTTAAATTATCCGCCGGTTTTACTAATTTAATTCCTAGTATAGCAGTGGTTATTTTTTTCGGAATCTCTTTTACACTTTTCGTCTATGCTTTAAAAACAGTCCCCCTAAGTTTAGGGTACAGCATCTGGTCAGGCCTTGGCACAGCTGGGATAGGATTGATTGGGGTAATGTTCTTTAATGAGGTCCTTTCCGGAGTAAATATCTTGGGCCTGATCATTATAATTTTGGGTATTGTTATTATGAACATGGGTAATAAGCCTGATGAGGAAACTAACTCTATATAGAGGGCTTGTTAAGAGCATTTTTTTGAAATTGCAAAATATTCCTACAATGACTATAATTAAGATGTTATATATACATAGTGCAATAATAGTTAGTGGTTATTATTGCCGTAGAAAATGAGGAGTGAGAATATGAAGTGGATAACCTTGAGCATCGATGGACGTCAGGTGAAAGTACCTGAAGGAACTACCGTCCTCGAAGCTTGTCGTATGCATGATATCCCTGTTCCTACATTATGCCACCATCCGGAGCTTACCCCTACAGGAGCCTGTCGTCTATGTGTTGTTCAAATAGAGGGAATGCGTAATCTTCCACCATCCTGTGTCACTAAAGCAACAGAAGGGATGGTTATCCAGACTCAAAGTGAAAGAGTTCGTGAAGCACGGAAGGTCATTTTAGAGTTATTAGTTGCTAATCATCCATTAGACTGTATGACCTGTCAGAAAATGGGGGATTGTGACTTAGCTGATTATGCTTTTGAATATGGTGTTAAAGGCGACGAATTCCAAGGAGAAAAACGAGAAGTTCCCATCGAAGATTCTAACCCCTATATTTTACGAGATATGAATAAATGTATCTTATGTGGTAAATGTGTTGCCATTTGTGAAGCTGTTCCTGAGCGAGGTGTTCTTGGCTTCTCAAATCGGGGATTTGATACTAAAGTCTCCACCTTTATGGATACAGAACTTAAGGATTCCCAATGTGTTTACTGTAACCGCTGTGTAGCAGTTTGTCCTGTGGGAGCCTTAGTGGATAAAAATATCCTTGGTAAAGGCCGCCTATGGGAGTTAGAAAAAGAAGAGGTTACCTGCAGCTTCTGTGAAGCAGGCTGTAAGTTCGAAGTCAATTCTAGGAATGGCAAAGTAGTTGCAGTCACTGCCAAGTCTCCTTCCGCCGGACGCCCTCTATGCCTCAAAGGACGGATTGGCACAGCTTTCATACATGATCCTGATTTGAAAGAAAAACCCTTTGTCAATAAAGATGGCGAGTTTGTCCAAGTTACTTGGGCAGAATTCCTCGGCTTAGGTAATCTCGGCGAAAAACTTTCTTTGTTGACGAAGTAAACTATTTAATCTATGAAAAATCAAGCCTCCTTAGGTGCTAATCCAAGGAGGCTTTCGTTTTCTATTCCCATTCAATTGTCCCAGGTGGCTTAGGAGTAATATCATAGACCACCCGGTTCACACCTTCAACTTCACTAACTATACGAGAGGATATCTTATCCATCAATTCATAGGGTAAACGAGCCCAATCAGCTGACATAGCATCCTTGCTAATAACCGCTCTAACTACGATAGGATAGGCATAAGTACGGCCTTTTTCCGTTACCCCTACACTACGGACGGTGGGCAAAACAGCAAAGGACTGCCAGATTTCCTTGTACAATCCTGCTTTGCGGATTTCTTCCACAATAATAGCGTCAGCTTCCCGAAGGATGTCCAATTTTTCCTCGGTGATTTCCCCTATGATCCGGATAGCTAAGCCTGGACCTGGGAAGGGCTGCCGCCAAATGATTTCATCAGGCATCCCTAGAGCTATTCCTACTTCTCGCACCTGATCTTTATAAAGGGTCCGGAAGGGTTCAATAAGTTCAAATTCCATATCCTCTGGTAATCCACCTACATTGTGGTGACTTTTAACGGCCTCTTTAGAGTCAGTACCACTTTCCACTACATCGGATAAAAGAGTACCTTGGACTAAAAAGTCAACTTTCCCTAATTTCCGGGCCTCATCTTCAAAAAGTCGGATAAACTCATTACCTATTGTAATTCGTTTTGTCTCAGGATCGGATATACCAATTAATTTGCTCATAAAACGTTCCCGAGCATCTACGAATTTAAGGTTAAGTTGAAATTGTTCAGTAAAGATCTCTTTTACCTGCTCTGCTTCATTTTTACGCATAAGACCATGATCCACAAAAACGCAGGTCAACTGGTCGCCAACAGCTTTATGGACTAAAAGGGCAGCTACAGATGAGTCAACACCACCACTTAAAGCACATAATACTTGGCCTTTACCTACCTTTTCCCGGATTTCCTGAATCTGCTCCTCAATAAAGGAT
>JAAZLD010000341.1 GCA_012799495.1 Desulfitobacterium sp.
ACCAGGTAGTGTAACTGCCGGTAACGCACCAGGAACAAATGATGGAGGAGATGTCTGTCTCCTAATGAGCCGTGAGAAAGCAGATGAATTAGGACTAAAACCCCTTTTTGCAATTATTGATTATGCAGAAGTTTCTCAACCAACAAAGGATATTGCCACCGTGCCGGGACTATCTATTAAGAAAGTCCTCGAGCAAAACAATATGACCCTTGATGAGATTAAATTAATCGAAATCAATGAAGCTTTTGCTGCAGTTGCCCTTGTCAGTGCCCGTAGTATCTTAGGCATGACAAAAGAGGAGATGTTTGCCAAGGTTAATGTTAATGGAGGAGCCATTGCTTATGGCCACCCTATTGGGGCCACTGGAGCTAGAATTGTTATGACCTTAGCTTATGAATTAAGACGCCGCGGTGGTGGTTACGGAGTATGTGGCATTTGTGCTGGTAATGCACAGGGAGATGCCATGCTCATATATGTAGATCCTGATTGGTGTTGAGATAGGTCTAAAGTTATTTTATGAATGGAGTAGAGGGAAGATGGATTTTAAACTAAGTAGTGAAACTTTAATGATTCGAGACATGGTCAGAAAGTTTGCCCAAAATCAAGTAGCCCCGCTAGCCCCGGAAATAGATAAATCCCATGAGTTCCCAATGGATACTTGGAATAAGATGCAAGAACTTGGACTTACAGGTTTTCCTATTCCGGAAGAATGGGGTGGAGGTGGGGGTACTTACCTGGACTTCGCCATTATCGTTGAAGAACTAGCTAAAGCTTGTGCATCCACAGCTGTTATTACAAGTGTACATATTGGATTGGGATGTATGAGTATCTATCTTTATGGAAGTGAATATTTGAAAGAAAAATACCTAAAGAGATTAGCAACCGGGGAGATTATTGGAGCTTATGCCTTAACAGAAGCTAATGCTGGCTCAGATGCTGGAGCAATAAAATGTAAAGCAGAGGACAAAGGGGATCATTTTCTTGTTAATGGTGGAAAAATATTTATTACCAATGGAACAGTAGCAACTACTTTTTGTACATTTGTCAAAACAGATCCAACTCAACCTAAAGGGAAGGGAATCACTTGTCTAATTATAGAAAAAGATATGCCTGGATTTACCATTAGCAAACCTGTAGAGAAAATGGGAATGCATGGTTCACCGACAGTTGAACTTAATTTTGAAAATGTAAAAGTTCCTAAAGAAAATGTTCTTGGAGAAATCAATAACGGTTTTGCCGTAGCCATGGGCCTTTTAGCTGGTGGTCGCATTACCATTGGAGCTCAAGGCTTGGGAATTGCAGAAGGTGCCCTGGAATATACCATCAATTACATTAAAGAGAGAGAACAATTCGGTAAACCCTTAGCGGCTAATCAAGGAGTCCAATTTATGATTGCGGATATGGCAACTAAGATAGAGGCAGCCCAAATGCTTATTTATCGAGCAGCCTGGCTGAAGGATAATAACCTACCCCATAACAAAGAAGCTTCAATGGCTAAACTCTTTGCTACCGATGTGGCAATGGAGGTCACTACCAATTGTGTTCAATTATTAGGTGGGTATGGTTACTGCTCTGAGTATCCCGTAGAACGGATGATGCGAGACGCTAAAATAACTCAAATTTATGAAGGAGCCAATCAGATTCAGAGAATGATCATCGGTCGGGAAGTTATCGGGCGTTTTTAGAGATTCTCTTTAGAAGTATTAAGGTTATTAGAACTTACATTGTTTAGCTATTGAGGGTTTTTTAAGGGTTTTAGAGGAGGAAAGTAAAGGAGGTTTATTTCTATGGCAAGGCCACAAATTGTTAGCCTCAAGGAGGCTATTCAGCAGATCAAAGATGGAGATATGTTAACCTTTGGAGGATTTACAGTATGGCGTCGGCCCATGGCAGCTATATATGAACTGATCCGACAAAAGAAAAGAAATCTTCACCTAGTAGAGGTTAATGGTGGAACCCATGATGATATGCTGGCGGGAGCAGGATGTGTTGCCGTCTGGGAATCCTGTTGGAGTGGGCATGAACTTTACGGAAAATACGGAGCTAATTTAGCCCGCAAAATCGAAAATAAAGAAATACTCTATGAAGATTGGGCCCATATTCATGCTCTATATCGATTAGCTGCCGGTGCTAAAGGAGTTCCTTTTCTGCCCACCTATTCGGCTATGGGGTGTGATATGTTAAACCCCGCAAATGATAACCTAGGGAAAGCAGGGCTCCGGGATGGTTCCAATCGTCATATCGGGAAATATAAGTACATCACATATAAAGAACCCTTTACTAACTCTGATATTCTCCTAATCCCTGCAGCTAACCCCGATTGGTGTATTACCCATGTTCAAATGGTGGGAGAAGAAGGAACTGTGAGGGTTGATGGCTTAAGATTCAGTGATGAAGAAGCAATCAAGGCCTCTAAGCACAACATTATTATTGCCGAGCAAATTGTTCCTGAGGAGTATTTAAGACGGGAACCTACTCGTAATATGCTTCCAGGTTATTTCGTTGACTATATTGTTGAATTACCTTGGGGTGCCCATCCTACAGGATTATATGGTGCATATGAACCTGATGGCCCCTTTATCAATAACTTTTTCAACTCCACCCGCACTCAAGAAGGTTTTGATCAGTGGGCAGAGGAATGGATCTTTGGAGTTGAAGATTTTGAGGAATATTTGAGCAAACTTGGGATTACACGACTTGAAAAGCTTCGGGCAAATCCCGCTTTAGGTTATTCTTCAACATTGAAAAGGGGGTAAGAACATGGAGAATAAAAAGAAACATTCAAAAATAGGAGAATATAAGCCAATGGATCTTTTGGCTTGTGCAGCAGCCCGTGAGGTAAAAGACGGAGAAGTTGTCTTTGCTGGAACGGGGTTACCAATGTTAGCCATTATGTTAGCCCAAAAAACCCAAGCTCATACAGCTGTTTGTATCTATGAATCCGGTTCTATAGATGGCCGTCCCATCGACTTACCAACATCAGTAGCAGATGCTCGTTGTAGTTATCAGGCTGCCGTAGCCGATGGCCTCATGGATGCTTTTGGGCAACTTCAATCAGGAAGAATCGACTTAGCATATTTAGGCGGAGCTGAGGTAGACAAATACGGCAATGTTAACACAACCTTTATGGGAGGAACTAATGGAAAAAGATTAACAGGTAGTGGTGGTAATACAGATATTCATTCTTTAGCCAAGAGAAGTGTTTTGATCATGCCTCAAATCAACCAAAAGCGTCGTTTTGTAGAAAAGGTAAGTTATATTACTTCACCGGGGTGGAAATTCCCCCATGGACCAAATAGGGAGTGGACCCATAAGAAAGAAGTCTATGGCTCTGCCTTTAGAGGAGGCCCCGCAGCAGTCATCACCGATATGGGAGTATATCGTTTTGATGAAAATGGCGAAATGTATTTAGATACTGTTCATCCCGGGTTTACAGCGGAAGAGTGCCGTGAAAATTGTAGTTTTGATCTAAACATCTCCAGAGTAAAAGGGGAGACCCCTACACCAACCTATGAAGAATTAGAACTTCTCCACAATGTAATCGACCCTGAAAAAATTATTATGAAATAAGAGAATATTAAAAGGAATAAAACCAAACGCTCTATGTTTGCAAACATAGAGCGTTTGGCATATAACGAGGTATGAAAATATTAAGGAGCTATAATTTCAAATTGTCAAAAACTAGGCTCTGATGCACAAAAAAATACAATTGATATAACTATACAATAATAGGTCGGGCTTTTTCTTTAATAATATAAAAAACACCTGACGCAGGTCATTTTTTCATTTATAATAGGCTCTATACTTAAAATATTAGAACTAGAAATGAGGGGAAATACATAATGAACCCACTATTATGGTTTCTGAGTTTAGGTCACTTAGTTGTGGATTTGGGTCAAGGTGTTCTTCCTATATTGACCCCCTTATTGGCACAAAGTTTTGGTTTAAGTTACTTTCAAGTTGGTACTCTTGCATTGGCCTTCACTTTTAGTTCAGCAATTATCCAACCTATTTTCGGAGTATTCAGTGACCGTTACAGCATGCCCTGGCTAATGCCCTTGGGACTTTTACTATCTGGTTTGGGCTTGGCTTTGACTGGATTCGTAAACTCTTATGGGCAACTGATGTTAGTAGTGCTCTTAAGCGGGGTTGGTGTTGCCGCATACCACCCAGAGGGGTCTAAGTTGGCTCGCTTTATCAGTGAGGAACGGAAGGCAGGTTCTGCCATGGCGATTTTTTCAGTTGGAGGAAATCTAGGCTTTGGGTTAGGTCCTGTGCTGGCTATGTTTATCCTAAGTTTTAGAGGTCTCCAATCAATTCATTGGATAATAATACCTGGCTTATTAGCAGCATTGCTCTTTATATATTTATTGCCAAGGTTTAAATATATTTTAGCGGAAAACATTGGTTATCAGGCAAAGAAAAGGAATCAAGGGATTCAAGGAAGTAACCGGAGGGGAAGCTTAACATTATTGATGCTCTATGTAACAGTGCGATCCTGGATCCAGGCCGGACTAATTTACTTTATTCCTTTCTACTTACCAGCCTTCAAAGGAATCACTGAACCGGAATATCTCGTTAGTATCTTTCTAATTAGTGGAGCAGTAGGTACTGTTTTAGGCGGCCCCTTTGCAGACCGCTTTGGGGGGAGGAATGGATTGATAGTTTCCATGATTATATCCCTTGGGGCAATAGTTCCTTTCTTAAAACTAAACGGACCACTAATAACAATATTCGCAGTTATTTTAGGTGCAGCATTGATCTCAACTTTTTCTACGACTGTGGTTTTTGGCCAAAGGCTTTTGCCAAACAACATAGGCCTTGCTTCTGGTCTACTTCTCGGATTTGGTGTCGGTATGGGATCCGTCGGGGTCACTCTACTTGGAATAATTGCTGATCATATTGGTTTAGCTATGACAATGAATCTTATATGTCTCCTACCAGTAGTAGGTGTTTTCTTAGCTTTAGCTTTACCAGATATTAGAGCTCTAGAATCTATCAAAAGACAAGAGGAACCCTTAGGGCAAGAAGTATAACTGTATTATCGAATTAGATCTATTGTGTAAAGTTAGAGATAGTTTGGCCTTCAAATTTTCTCGCTACTTAGCAGAGCCTATAATCGAACTATAATATAAGAAGAAAGCTCTATTCCTCTTTTTGCGTGGAATTAGAGCTTTTTTACTTTGGACATAAACCATGTGGTATGTCAAGGACCAAAATATCGAAATTTTTGTTATAATTAAAACATCTGTGTAATTGCAAAGTTTTGAGGTATCAATTTGAGGTGTCAAGATGGATCTAAATTTTTTTACTAGAGAAAAGAATCTCCTTAGGTCAAACTATGAAGAAATGCTCTCTATAGCAGACAGTCTAGGATTAAATGATATACAGAGCAACATTCTTGACTATGTGGAGAGTTTGAAGCAAGATAATTTTAATATAGTTGTGGTTGGTGAATTTTCCCGGGGAAAGTCAACTTTTATTAACGCTCTTTTAGGCAAACGGGTTTTACCTTCAGCCACTAAACCGACTACTACTGTGATCAATAAAATAACAAGTGGAGAGCAAATCGAATATGTTCTCTATTTCAGAGAAGATAATAAGGCACCAAAGGTAATATCAGAAGAAGATTTCAAACAACTTGTAGCTATTTCCGAACCGGATTTTGACAACGAAGCTGAAATTGAGGAGTACAATCAATACTTGGACTATCTTTCTTCCATAGCCTATGTGAATATTAAATATCCAACCAAACTTCTTGAAGATGGGGTAGAGATCATAGATACCCCAGGAACAAACGACCTTGATCAAGCTCGCGAAGAAATAACCTTTCAATACATACCTAAGTCAGATGCTGCCATTATGGTGTTATCGGCAACGCAAATTTTATCCGAATCTGAAATTGCTTTTCTAAAAGAACGTATTCTTGCTAATGATATTAACAAGATTTTCTTTGTGATCAATGCCAAGGACAAATTGATGACTAGAGAAGATGAGCAAAAGGTATTTGATTATGCTCTAAAACATTTAAAGAAGTATGTTCCTAAACCTAAGGTGTACCTCGTTTCATCAAGGGGAGCCTTAAACTATAAGCGGAAAACCAATGGTGAAATCTTTAAGGGTAAGGTCCCTGCAAATTTCGCTGAAACAGGCTTTGATACCCTTGAGGGTGAGATTGCTAATTATTTTATTAACGAACGAGGACGGATTAAATTAGATAAATATTATCATCGGGGAACTAAAATAGCATCCGAAATCAATAATCATATAAATCTCAAGCTAAGTACCACTAGTATACCTTTACAAGAGTTAGAGCAGAAAGTTAATAACCTTCTACCGAAGTTGGGGGCTAGAAAGAACCAGGCCTTACAATTACTTAACCAAATGAAAACTACCCTTATAGGGCTTGAAAATGATTACATCTCTACGTACCAAAACGGCCTTGAAGAAATTGCCCTTAAAGCAAAAATTGCTGTAAGTAGCTATGATGGTCCTTTAGAAATTGAAAATGTCACAAGACATGTTGAACAAACGGTAGCACCTTTACAGAAAAATCTACTTAAAAAAATGGAAGACTACAAAATTAAATATATTGATAGTAAAATCCAGGAAACAGTAAGAATGCTATACTCATATTTTGATGATTTAAACGTCAACATTTCTAGTCAATTCTTACAAGGTCAAACAGATGTTGCCTTGGCGGAAGGTTACGATGAGATCACCGTTCACAGTACGGAAAAGTCTGCTGAAGAAGATGTTATCGTAGATGGACTAATTCTTGGAAGTCTTGCGGCAGCAGTATTATTCAGCGCACCATTGGTGGTTGTTCCAGCGGCCTTTTTTGGAGGTAAGTACATAGAAAGCATGTTCCAAAGCAAAAGGAAAGTAAACTTTTTGGAAGAGGTAAAGGTTCAAATAGGACGTCGCTATGAAGAAATAATACCTAAACAAGTTGAAACCTTCCATGATAATTACAGTAAATCTATCAATCAGGCCATATCTAGTTTAGAAAGCCAAGTAAATCAAAAAATTAAAAGACTGGAAAAACAACTCCAAAAACTTCTGGAAGAGAAAAGGCTCACGGAAAGCAAAGTCAATAAAGAAATAAATAACCTCCGAAATATGCAATCTCAACTTAAAAATATTATTACTCAATTTAAGAAGGGATCAAGATAAATGATGAATTACAATCTTGAAAAGGACAAGCTCCTTCACATAATTGAATCGGTGGAAAGGGCAAGCTGGAGCAAAAAACTCCAACAATCTCTGGTTAGTGAAATTAGTAGTCTTAAAAATACTATCGAACATGATTTTTTTACCGTTGTTATATTAGGAGAGTTTAAAAGAGGGAAATCCACATTTATTAATGCCCTGCTAGGAAGTGATTTACTTCCAACTAACGTCACTCCAACCACAGCAACAATCAATGCGTTAATGTTTAATGAGGAAAAAATCGCCGAAGTAGTCTATAAAGATGGTCATACTCAAAAAGGTGAAGCTACCTTGGAATTTCTCAATGGTTTTTCCGCCGATAGTTCCTTTGAGACAGAGAATATAAATTACATAAAAATAGGCTATCCCTCTGAATTACTACGCAACCATGTTATTTTAGTCGATACTCCCGGAGTATCTGATATGAATCAGCAACGAGTGCAAGTAACCTATGATTTTATTCCTAGAGCGGATGTAGTAATCTTTTTACTTGATGCTACTTCACCACTTAAACGGACGGAAAAAGAATTTATTGAAGATCATTTGCTCAAATATGGAATTGAAAAGGTTATATTTATAGCTAATCGCTTCGACGAAATCGAGGAAGAGGATGAGGAAGAAGTCCTGGAAGATATTAAGAAACGATTATCCACTTCCTTCAAAAAAATGGGGGAAGAGGGGATTCATCTAATTCCTTTCTCAGCCTACCAAGCTCTCCAAGGGGTAATTAACAAAGATGAAAGCCTGATCAATGCTTCCAACTTACCGATAGTAAAAGAAACCATTGAAACCTTAATTTACGATGGTACATCACCGGAAAATAAGATCCGCACCTATACCCGTAAGTTAAGATTTGGACTAGAAGCACTATATCGTCAAATCCAGCAGGAACTGAGTATAGCTAGCGCCAATGCTGAAGAATTAGAAAAAATAATTGCCCAAATGAATATCCTTATCTCTGAGCAAGCGAGTCGCAAAAATAAGCTAAAAGATTATGCCGAAATTCAGAAAAGTGATATGCTAGCGATAATCCGCAAATCATTGCAAAATTTTCAAAGGGAACTGAAAGAGGAAGTTTTCGAATTAGTTGACAGTTATAAAGGGACAGAGTTTAAACATTATATAGAAAAACAGATTGTATCTCTTGTGCAAAAAAGGATTTCCCAGTGGATTACAACTTACTCTGGTCCTATGAATTTAATGCTTAGCAAATTAAATCAGGAATTAGCAAATGCTTTGGCAAGACACTTTAATACAACCATCGCCTTACATGGAAATGCACATGTTTCCACAGAGTTTAAAGGTACACCTGTAAAATTAGCCATCCAAGCTGAAGATATTTCCAATGTTACTATGAAAGCGGGACTGATAGCCGGCGGCGCAGCAGGCCTGTTAATCTTAGTCGGTGGTCCTTTACTTCTTCCCCTTGTAGGATTAGCTGGTATGCCTTATCTCCAGAAAACTTTACTAGACAATAAACTAAAAGAAGCTAAGGCTAAAGTTCTTCCAGAATTAAATAATTTGATGAATAAAACTTTTAATACCCTTTACGAGGAAATCGAAAAAAATATGAGTATCAGTGTCGAGCAGATCGTTATACTGAATGAACAACGTTTTGCGGAAATCTTTAGTGCCTACAAAGAAGAAATTGAACAGAATATTAAAGCTAAAAAATCAAACCAGGATTCCTTCTTAGAAGAGGAAAAAGATTTAGTAAGTAAGAAAGCTTTATTAGAGAAGCTTTTGCAGGAATTGAAGAGGGGGTAAAGAAAAATGGACATTTTCCAAGCTTTTGATAATGCTTATGGTGGTCATGATTTCCAGATAGATAGCGATATGTACCTGACAAAGGAAAATCTTCTTCAGGGTCAAGACATCTATAAAAATGGAAAATTGGTGGCTTCTACTAAACCTAATCCCTTGGGAGGGGTTGATCTATTCAACCCTGAAAACAAGCTAATCGTATCTACTCACGAAAATGTCATGGAGGGGCAAAATGTTCTTTCTGGAACTGGTGAGCCACTAGGATTTACCACCCAAGACGCCACAGGAACTACCTTTCATGATCTTTCTGGGGCCCTTTCAATGCATTTGGAGCAGGGGAATGCTTCTACCATTTTAAGTTTTCAAGACCCACTTTCTCATGTGGACAGCTATGTTTTACCAACCCTTATACTTTAACTATTAAACAGAAGCCCCATTGACTTCATCGCTTAAGGTGGTATTAAATGAAAACCTTTTATAAAATAATACAAGGTGTAAAGAATGCGATTTTGCCAGAAGTAACTATAGAAAACTATAAAAAAGTAAAGTTAAAAGATAACTGGTCATCGACGGAAAAACTAAATTACACTATTAAAAACTATGCTAAGGATTTTTTGACTATTAATCCTGAATTCGGCTATAAGCTATGGGAACTAGCGAAAATAAAAGATGAAAAACCCCTTATAACCATTATGGGTGAGTTTAAAACAGGGAAATCTACCTTTATCAACACCATTCTAGGTCAAGAAGTATTAAAGTCAGATGTCACTCCTGCAACAGCTGTTGTTACAATGATAACTTACGGAAATGAAGAAAAACTTGTAGCATATTTCAAAGATGGAAATAGTAGAGAATATCCCATTTACATGTTAGGCTCATTGACGGCCGAGGGAGATGATAGTAAACAAAAACTAAGAAATAAGGTTAAATATGTAGAATTGCAAATGCCCCATAAGCTCCTTAGTAAAATAACCCTAGTTGACACTCCTGGCTTGAATGTTGACAATCAAAGCCATATTGAGGCTACAAAATACTTCATGGATAAGGCGGATCTAGTTTTATGGATTTTTGCCTATGGTAAAGTAGCATCTAGGACGGAATTAGCAGCCATAAGTGAACTGGGAGAACATTTAAAACCTATTGCCATTGTGAACCGCATTGATGAGATAGATGAAGAGGAGGAGACCCTAGAAGAAGTTTTAGAAGAGATAAGAAGTAAACTAAAGACCTCTGTAAGAGATGTTTTTGGAATCTCTTCGATATTTGCCCTAAAGGGTATACAGGAAAATAAGCAAAATTTACTTGACGA
Organism: Desulfitobacterium sp.; assembly: GCA_012799495.1. Classification (GTDB taxonomy): domain Bacteria; phylum Bacillota; class Desulfitobacteriia; order Desulfitobacteriales; family Desulfitobacteriaceae; genus Desulfitobacterium. Next base: position 10,286 of record JAAZLD010000341.1, read on the forward strand.
AAGCGGATGGGCGGCATTCTATGAGGCATTCGAACAAAAATTCATTAACATAGCAATTAGGGAGAAAAAAATAGTTTCATACATAAGTAATTTACTCTGGTTAATAAATTCAGAGTTTTTCCAATCGGAGCAGGACTTAGTACTCACCAGAAGAAACTTCAAAGAAAATATAAGTAAGTTAAATGAAAGGCTAACTATACTAGGTCTTACTAGAGACCTAGTATCAGATGTGGAAAGTATATTAACTAAAGATAAGAGTCTCAATTTGATAAATAAAGAATATGCTCCCAAAGTCGTTGATTTCCTCGACCAAGTAAGTGTTCATATTGAATCCTTAGAGAAACGGGAGTTTAAAGAAGGGCTTAAATTAATTCAACAAGAGAAAGCCAAGGAAAATAAAGTTAAACAAGAGACACGTATCAGAAAGCAAAGATTAGAAGCCAGTGGTAATAGGATCTTAGCTATTATACTAGCCATTGCTTTTGTGCCATTTCTACTATTTAAACCAGTGTTACTTTCAAGTTATTATGTTGATAAATCAATGACTCTCTTAGATGAGCAAAAAAATGAAGAGGCCTTATCTACAATAGAAAGATTAGAGATAATCGAAAGCACGGATCCTTATTCTATACGTCTCCTAATGAGCTCTGCCTATAAAGAAAGAGAAAGCCTAATAAATTATGCAAAAGGACTTAGATATTATGAAGAAAAGGACTATGATATGGCTTTACACTTTTTTTATAAAGCAGGGGATTTCAAAGATAGTTTAGTAATGTTACAAGAAGTGCAAGAGTCTTGTTATCAAACTGCTAACGCACACTTAGCCAATGAAAATTATTATTC
>JAAZLD010000342.1 GCA_012799495.1 Desulfitobacterium sp.
CTTTTGCACCCATATAATCAGACTCCTGATCTAAAATAAAAAAGTCTAATTTTCCTTCCTGAGGGTTTAAAACTAAATCTCGAACTTTCCCGATCTCTCTTCCATCGGAAATACTAATCACACGTAATCCTTTAATCTCAGCACTAGCTTTCATTCTATCAATCCCTTCCTATAACTCCTCAAAATAAATAGGTAGTTTTTCATTACGTATCCATTCCTTTAGTTCAGTAGTCCATTGGGATGGAGCCTTTGCCATATATTCCAAAAGATAAGGTGTTACCTTATCTAAGGCTTCCTGTGGGGAATTACCATTTTTCCAGTATTTGTAGATATCAACCAACAAATAAAACTCTATATCAGGTGTAGGCTCTTCCTCCAAGGCAAGTAAAAACCATTCAGATGCTAAATGGAACTTACCCTGTTCTTTGGCCTGAAAACCTTTGTTAATAAGTTCTTCTAAATTGAAACCTGCTTCTAACTCAACTTCTAAATCCTCAAATTCAACTTTTTCCTTAACTACTGCCACTTCCAAATAGATTTCCTCTGAAGGTACTTCTATTGCCCCTTCATCTATTTCTTTTGGTTGAATTTTATCTAGAGATTGTTCATCTTCTTCATCATCATCTTCTTTCTCTACTTCTTCTAGTTCCTCGACCATAGTTCTCTCTTCATCTTCCACTTCTTTAACCGTTTCTACTACTACTATTTCCTCTGTTTCTGTTACTTGATCTGCGTGCTTTTCAATCTTGCCAATTTCCTCACTTATTCCTGAATATTCTTCTGTTATATTTTCTAATCCAGGTATTTCTTCTATTTGTTTGGCTGGTTCTACACTATGCATTTCTATTACTTTTTCTTTTTCTGCCTTTTCCGGTTCATTGAATTTTTCTTCAACCACTAGAGATTGAGCGGATACATTTTCTTTGGCTATATGCCTTTGTGGGACCTCTTCCTTAACTTGGAGAGGATTTAGTAATCTTTTGATCAGTAGCCCCATTGTGGGTAATAACAGAATTCCTAACCCAAAAGCCCAATAAATATGTAAGCCCCTTTGCCAAGCATATGGGAATAAAAGGGCTAAACCAACCATCGAAGAAGACAATAAGAAGGCTTCTAGCCTTTTTAGTTTAAAATACTGGGCAAAAATAGTTAAAATTAAAACAAAGGGAGCACTGACCATGATAACAGTTGTCCAATATTGCGAAATACTCTGCTCCCCCCTTAATTGTCTATAACTATCACGTATATTCGACATAAACCTTTTTTCTCCTGCCGTTAGAAGGAATTACCTTAGGGGAGTTGGAAAATGGTCCATATCCAACTAGTAAAAATGCATGCCATATAAGCCGGTATTGTACAGCGAAATAAGTATCTAGGTTTTACACCAGCTATCCCTGAGGTTATTGCACCAAATCCCCAAGGAATTATAGTCGCACCTGTCCAAATTCCTACTATCTGTCCCAATACAACCAAAGGTACAGGCGGTAATTGTGATATCTGGCTTAAAACTAGAGCAACCCCTCCTACTAATGGCAACCCTCCAAATCCCGAACCATCCAGGGAGCCAATAATCGCCACAAATATAATTAAGATAGACACAGTGTATTTAGTGAGAGGAATCCACTCTGACAATTTCATGGCAAAATCATAAAAATAGCCCTCTCCTTCATTTTGAAAAATTTCCGTATAACCTGAGATTGTTCCTAAAAGAAAAAAAGCTGACATAATTGTAATAGGTACAAAAATCTTAATGGCATAACTCATACCCCTTTTTAGATAAACAACTAACTCCTGATAAGCTCCTTTACCATAAATAATTCCTGTGCCCAAAACTAGTAGCAAAAGGGTAATTCCGCCGATAAGTCCACTAGCCTCATCACCGGTCATTTTCATGGTTATAATCAGAATCAAAATAATTAAATACCCTGTGCCAAAGAGGAGGCTAAACACTTTTGTTTTTCTGAAATATATTTTGTTGTTCTTAGTTTCTTTCTTTTTCTTATTCTCAAATATTTCCTGGTCAGGACTTTCCACAATAAGGGAAGAGCCATGAGATTGAAGCACTTTATGCATGAAGATATATCCTACTAATCCAGCACATACTCCACTAACAAGTACTACTGGTAAAGAAGCTGAAACAATAACAGGTACGGGAATACCAGTAGTCTGGCTGATTAAAGTGGGAGCACCCTGAATAATAAAATCCCCAGACAACCCAAACCCTTTACCAAAGATCGTTAAACTTACAGCAGGTACTAAAGGGTTGATCCGGGCAATCCTCAAAGCTGGAATCACCGTAGCTCCTAAAAGGGTTAGTGCCGGTGTAGGCCACATTAATAAAGTCATTCCCCACATAACTATTCCTAGAATCCAGTAGGCATGGCTGGTCTTATGAATTCTTAATAAAGGGCGAAGGAGAATCTTGTCTCCCTGACTATCTTTTAGTAATTGGGATAAGGAAACTACCAAGCCTATTAGCACTACTATTCCCATTAGGTTTTTTCCAGCCATTAAAAGAGCCCTATAAGCTACTTGGAGAGTTTCCGGAAAACTATTTACTTCCGCAAAACCAACGGCGAAAAGACCTACTAACGCTGGGAGAATAGGAGGTTTGCGAAAAAATAGAGAAAGAAGTATCAAGAAGATAGAAAATAAGAATATCCAATGAGCAACACTCAATACACTTCCCCCCCATCTCCTTAATCTTCCTCAATGAAACCAAAATATACACAAAAAATAGCGTATCTCCTTATGCATTCATTAAACATAAGGAGATACGCTCAAAGCATGGGGTTCACTAAATTTCAATTGGGTGGGTAATTTTATGAGAAGAACCACCAGTTGAACTAATATTAGTTTTGAAAACCTTAAATAATTGACGGAAGGATGCACATACTGCTATGAAGCAACACATCAAAAAGATACCAAAAATTAATACAGCGAGATACGACAACATATTTATCTACTCCTTTATTTCGAGTTTTTTTGCATTCAGTTTTCTTAAATAAATTTAACTACTCAAACTATGTAATAGTATTCACATTCCTTATGGTTTTATTTTAAGTGAAATTTGTCCCAAATGCAAGGGAAATCTTTCATTTTTTCAAAGAAATAATCTTTTCAATAGCCAGAAAATATTTCTAGAAAATATAAGTAAAAAATTAGACACAAACCGGAAATGTTTGTGTCTAGCAAATTCTATAAATTTGTTTCATTTTACTACATAATCCCTAGATTTTTTCTCCTCGCATTATCATCCCACACTCTCGTGGTTGAATCCGCTGTTCTGTGAAATCAGCAAACCAGTTTAAGAACTTTTCCTTTTCTTCATTGGGAATATAAACTTGAAATTTAACCGTAGCCATAAATTCCTCATTATCTATATCCCAGGAGAATTTTTTTAGCCAATACTTTAGTGGTTCATACCACTCATATCCCCCTTCGATCTCATAAATAATGTGAGGGACTAATTTTACTATAGGAGCCTCGTCCATCAATTGTCGGGATGTCCCTCCATAGGCACGGGTTAACCCCCCTGTCCCTAAAAGGATTCCACCAAAAGAGCGAACAACGACTAAAAGTATATCCCAAATTTCTCGATATTGGAGTATATCCATGATTGGCTTACCTCCTGTACCTTGAGGTTCACCATCATCTGTAGACTTTTCTAATCTTCCTTCATGCAAGCGATATGCATAACAATAGTGGCGAGCATTAGGATAAAGTTGACGGACTTCTTCTAGTTTTTCCTCTACTTCTTCTAGATTCGTAACATGATAAGCTATACCGATAAAACGAGATTTTTCAATAACTTGTTCCCAGGTTATCATTTTGGAAATTGTTTTATAACTCTTCACTCTTATTACACCTGTCCATCTATTTTACTATTGGTTTTAGCCATAAATTTAACCTCATCTACTATGAAACGTTGGTGGACTCCAGAACCGATAGGGCCTTTTTCATCAAATGCTTCTATTTTAAAGGTTAATTTACGGCCATCTATTTCAATTAGTTCAGCTTTAGCTTCTACCTTCATGTCTAAAGGAGTTGCAGCTGTATGTTGAACATTAATGGAAATACCTACACTGGTTTGGCCTTCCTCTAAGCTTAAAGCATTAACTGCTGCTTCTTCCATCATGGCTACTAAAGCAGGGGTTGCAAAAACATCTAAAGATCCACTACCCATAGTTTTAGCCGTATTATTCTCATTAACGACTTTTTCAGCCTTACCTTTTAGACCAATTGAAATATTGGACATTATAACCACCTCATTTATTTATCTATTCTAAGACATTTTAACATATAAAATAGAAAAGCGTTGAGTAATTCAACGCTTTCCAATTGGGTAAATCCACTATATTCAGAATACAATCTTATTAATACATCTTAATACATCAATGCTGAATTCCTTGAGAAATCCCACTTAAAGCCTCCCCAGCTTCGTCAACATGAATATTTACCACTGCCAAATCCCCTAAGGAGAGCATCCCCACTAGATTTCCCTGTTCAACCACAGGTATCCTACGTATTTGCTTTTCAGACATGATTCTTGCCGCTTCATGGGCATCCCCATCAGGGGTAATAGTGATAGGGCTGTCCGTCATAATCTCCCCTGCTTGAACTTTTTGCGGATCCTTTTCTTGAGCTATAGCTCTAATTATAATATCTCGATCAGTGACAATACCCTTTAGTTTTTGAGCTTCTACTACTGGAATAGCACCTACATCTTCCTCTTCCATCATTTTCGCTACCTGAACCAAATTAGAGTTGAGTTGAGCAATTTTTAAGTCTTGAGTCATAATATCTCTTACCCTCACAGCGATCCCTCCACTTATCTTTATATCCTTTTCATTGTTCCCATTTTATTAAAAAACAACCACAATCCTAGTTTCTGTTTTTCTAAAATAGGCTGGAGGGAAGCGCCAATTGACCTGACCCCGTGACTCGTAAAATGTGCTAGAGGAAAGTGTGCATTTGACCTGTCCCTATGGCACACCTATGGTACATGACCGTGCCATTTGACCTGTCCCCGTGGCACGCTATTTGACCCGTCTCCGTGGACGTTAGCGAGGTTTGCGGCCACTGACTATAGCTACTACACCGCCAGCTAAATTCTGGTACTTAATTTCTACTAGTCCACATTCTCCAAAGATTCTAGCCAATTCCCATTGGGGTGGGAACTCTCGACTGGAATCATGGAGGTATTGATAAGCATTAGCTTTTCCTGTCCATATTTTCCCCATTAAAGGGACCAATTTATCGAAATATAACCAGTAAGCCTGCTTAAAGACTGGCATAGTTGGTTTGCCCATATCCAGAGATACTACCATGGAGCCTGGTTTCACCACCCGGATCATTTCCCTAATTCCTTTTTCTAAATCCGGTAAATTGCGCAGACCCCACCCAACAGTGGCACCGTCAAAAAAGTTGTCGGGATAGGGTAAGTTCATGGCATCTCCCTGTTGTAGTTCAATAATAGAACGGAAGGAAGAGTTTGCAAGATTTTCTCGTGCTTTAGCTAACATATTCTCCGAAAAATCCAAACCCTGCACTTTCCCTTCTTTCCCAACTGCCATTGCTAGTTCTAAAGAAAGCTGGGCTGTACCACAACATATATCGATCATTTTCATTCCTGGCCTGGTTTCCGCTGTCTCCACAGCTTTTTTTCGCCATTTTTTATCTAAGCCAAAACTCATTAAAGTATTCATTAAATCATACTTTTTAGCAATATTATTAAATGTTTTTTGGACATACTCTGCTTTATCTTTGCCGGATATTCCCATGAACTACAGCCATCCTTTCTTTTACAACGGATTATCTTATCTGCTAGATTGTAAGAGATTATAAGCCTCTTGTCTACTAAATCAAAAGTAAATGTTATAATTATTATGACTCGAACTAAGAACTTTATCAAACCTTATTTCATATATCTTAAACTTAATATAGAGAGGGAACTATTTCGTTTTCTCACTTGTTTCAAAAGGAAAATACTACTATTATGAACTTAGGAGAATATTAAGGGAGGAATTAAAATTGTATGAACTAAAAAACCACACTGAAAGTGTGGTAAAGCAAGTACTTAAAGAGTACAGGGAAAAGTGCTCACTAACTTGTTCTTGCGAACGCTGTCTAGCCGATATTATGGCGCTAACATTGAATCAACTCCCTAGTCGGTATTATGTCACTACCCGCGGAAAAATCTTAACCCAATGGGAAGCAGATTCTTTACCAGACAGAACTCGAGTTTTGTCAGCTATTACTCGAGCTGTGAAGCAAGTAGAATCCTCACCCTCTCATCCTATTTCTAAAGAAGATTGATTTTCTATTGTAGTATCTGTGCTAAAAATAATTTCACTTGCAAATATTAACTAGAGCATTTAGGAAACTATTTAATAATATATAGAGAATAACTATACTCTGAACGAAAAATGTTAAAACTTTGAAAGGGGAGTTGACCACAAACTCTACTCTAACACCTGCAAAATCGTTTTTTTCCATGGCAAACTCCTTTTTCATATACTTTAGTTTATTTTATGTTACTAGTATTAGAAGTGTTTTTCGAAGATAAAATAAAGTGAGGTAGATCCATTGATTGAACCAGATACTCTCCGTAAGTTTTTTCTTTTTTCTGCTTTAACTGATGAAGAACTTATTCCCATATTGCCTCTTTTCAAAGTTAGGAAATATCGCAAGGGACAAATCCTCTTTCTGGAAGGGGAAATTGGTTCCCAGGTTTATTTCGTCCTTGAGGGCCAAATAAAGCTTAGCAAAAGTCTACCTACTGGTGAAGAACAAATCCTTGACTGGTGTGGACCTTATGATAGTATAGCCGAGATACTTTTAGTAGAATCAGGCTCTTATCCTACCACTGCTGAAACAGTCAGGGAAAGTACCCTCTTAGTTTTAGGTAATCAAGGAATGCCTGAAATCTTAGAGAGTAACCCCTCATTAGCAGTAGCATTGATTCGAAAGTTGAATATGCGCCTGCGCTTAAATCAAGAGTTTATCCGTGTGCTGACAAGCCGCTCCTCTGCAGGTTGCCTAGCTATGCTTCTTCTCCGTTTAGCTAAACCTGCGGATACACCTGGTGAGCCAATTTATTTTGATGGTAGTATTACCAATAAGGAATTGGCAAGTATGATCGGGACCTCTCGGGAGCTTGTCA
>JAAZLD010000343.1 GCA_012799495.1 Desulfitobacterium sp.
AGAGCTTTTCACTGATGGGGGAATAGGAACGATGCTCTTGTCAAAAGGTCAAGGGGAACAACATGAAGGTTAAAGGGGGAGCAGAGATGAAAGATGTGGAAAAAAGCTCAATGAAAGTTATTGTAGAAAAAGGGCAAAAATATGTTATGAATACTTATGGTCGTTTACCAATGGCTTTGGTAAAAGGTGAAGGTACTTGGGTTTGGGATCAAGAAGGAAAGGCTTATTTAGATTTTGTAACAGGCTTAGCAGTGAATTCCTTAGGCCATGGCCATCCTGCTGTGGTAAGTGCTATTCAATGCCAGGCTGAAGAAATTCTCCATACCTCCAACCTGTATTGGATTCCCCAACAAGTTTCTTTAGCTGAAAAGTTAGTTAAGAATTCCTTTGCTGATAAGGTATTCTTTTGTAATAGTGGAGCGGAAGCTAATGAAGGAGCCATCAAATTGGCTCGTAAATATGCTAAGGAGCATTATGGGGAGGATAAAACGGAAATCTTGACTCTCTTAGACTCTTTCCATGGTAGGACTTTAGCTACTCTTACGGCAACTGGTCAACCTAAATATCAAAAGGGGTATGATCCCTTACCAGCAGGTTTTTCTTATATACCTATCAATGATCTAGAGCAGTTAGAGGAAAAGATGAATGACAAAGTAGCTGCTGTCATTATCGAGCCTATTCAAGGAGAGGGCGGGGTTGTACCGGCAGAAAAAGAGTTCTTAGTTAAGGCCCGTGAACTTTGTGATCAATATAATGCTTTGCTAATTTTTGATGAAGTCCAAGTAGGTATGGGGAGAACTGGCAAACTCTTTGCTTATGAGCATAGTGGAGTAGAACCAGATGTTATGACCTTAGCCAAGGCTTTAGGCGGTGGAGTGCCTATCGGCGCAGTCCTGGCTACAGATAAAGTAGCGGCTGCATTTAAGCCTGGTGATCATGCTTCTACATTTGGAGGTAATCCACTAGCCACTGCTGTAGGATGTGCAGTACTAAATGTCTTAACTGGGGAAGGATTTTTGGAAAAAGTCCAAGAGAAATCCGCTAACTTCCGGAACAAACTACAGAATCTTGCTGATAAATACCAAACAGGAGAACCAATCCGAGGTGAAGGCTTTATCTTAGGTTGGCCGATTAAGAGATTAGGACCAGAGATTGTAGCAGCTGCCCAGGCTAAAGGCCTTTTAATCAATTTTGCCGGCGGTAAGGTTCTTAGATTCCTTCCACCCCTTACTGTTAGTGAAGAAGAGTTGGATCAAGGGATTCAGATCTTAGACGAAATATTTGCAGAAATATGGTAGATAGACGAAAAAAATAAGATTGTTAGGAAAAAGACAAATTTATATTATTATTCCGTGTAATATGTGAAAAACTAATCTATAATATAATAGTAAGGGCTTGTATTTTTTACAATGGTTAAAGAAACAGAGGTGATTAAGATTATTACATTCGGAATGATAACCCCAACTGTAGCGGTAATTCTCCTGATTATTATTCTAGTTGTTTTTGGACCAGGGAAACTCCCGGGAGTGGGAAAAGCTGTTGGGAAAACAATTAGCAATTTTAAGCGTGAAATAAATACGGTAGATGCAGAAATCGTCAGTGAGGAAAAAACTAAAACTACAGGTGAAGATGAAGCTAAACAGGAAGGATAATAAGAATGTCCTGACCCTGTAGATATTAAGGAAATGTCTATATAACAAAAAAGGAGATAGGTAGCTTATGCTGTCTATCTCTTTTTTTGTTTTCGATATGATTTATGGTGGTTAACTAGGAAGAGAGGGTTGAAATCCCCTTACAAGAAATCGGTGGAACATGGATATAAATATCTAGCTTATTCTCGAAAAAGGAACACTATACTTCATTAATAATGGTCTTGAGAATTCTCACTTCGACAGGCTTCACTACCTTAACATGAGATAATCTTTGGCAGGGAAGTGTTAAGGAGTGAGTGTTTTGAGGAAGTGGAAGAGGATGGCTTTGCTTCTAGCCCTAGGATGCTGCATTTTCTTTGCTGAAACAGGTGTTCCAGTCTACGGGTCCACAATAGCGGAGGAGGGATATATCCAAGAAGAGAATATCCAGGAAAGCAGTATTAAGGAAATAACTAGCGATATTAAGGAAATAACTATAGAAAGGTTATCTGGAGGGACTCGATTTGAAACGGCTCAGGTAATAGCAGAGCATTTTGGTCAAGGTGAGATGGAAAATGTAGTTCTCACTACAGGTCATAAATTTGCCGATGCTCTATCAGCAAGTGTCTTAGCTTATGAATTAAAAGCTCCGATTCTCTTAGTGGATTGGACAGTGGCAAAATCCCAAGATACTTTTAATTTTATTAGTGAAAATTTACCCTCTCATGGTAAGGTCTATATCGTTGGAGGTAAAGGGATTATTAGTGAAGATTTTGAAGTAGCACTGCGGAAAAATGGGTATGAGAATTTGATCCGAATCGAAGGGCAGGATAGGTACGAAACATCTTTCAAAATTGCCAACTACCTCAAAGAGCTTGAAGAAAAGGGGCTTGAAAAGGAAGAGAATGATGAAAGAACACTCGAAGAAGTAGAAGTTCAAGAAAGTGAAATTGAAGATGGTCTATTTATCGAAAGTGAAACTAAACAAAATGAATTTGAAGAAAGAAAAAGTCAGGGTAGAGAGAATCCAGTAAGAAGGAATCAGGTTAGGGAGATAAATACTGTCGTTATTGCCTCCGGAGAAGAATATTCTGATGCTCTGAGCATCTCAGGTATAGCCGCTAATAATGGTTGGCCAATTCTTTTAAGTCCACCCCATGAGTTGCCAGGGTATATGGCAGAGTACTTAAAAACAACAAATCCTTCCCAAATCTTTATTCTAGGGGGAGAGGGGGCAATTTCCCAGAATCTTATTTCTCAGATTAACCTCTTACTTCCGGAAAGTAATATAAAAAGAATCAATGGAAAAAATCGATTAGATACAAATATCTTAATAGCAAGGACCTTTGCAGCAGAACCCCATAGTTTATTCTTAACCACAGGCTATAACTTTGCTGATGCCTTAGCAGGGAGTCTTCTAGCTGCCGAAAATGGAGATCCCATAGTATATGTCAATCCAAATTTCCCCACCATACCAAAAGAGGCTTC
>JAAZLD010000344.1 GCA_012799495.1 Desulfitobacterium sp.
AAGTTAGTCGAGAAACCGGTCAAGAGCCCATGAAGCTTGTAGGGATAACAGTTCTTACTAGTTTAGATGAGGAAAAACTCCAAGAGAATTTAGGGGTTAGCCGTTCTTTACCTGAGCAAGTAGTGGCATTAGCCAAATTAGCTCAGACAGCCGGTCTAGCAGGAGTGGTCTCCTCTCCTCAGGAAAGCAAGATCTTGCGTGAAAATCTGGGGCAGGAATTTTTGATTATCACTCCAGGAATTCGACCTCAAGGAAGCCAAACTCAGGATCAGCTGCGGGTCTTGACTCCCCGGGAAGCAATCCAAGCTGGAAGTTCTTATTTGGTAGTGGGTAGGCCTATAACTCAGGCTCCCAGTCCACGTGAGGCTTTAGAGGGGTTATGGGGGTAAGAGTAGCTTATCATACATCCGCGCCGCTCAGTGCTTCAAGGCGAGCGATGTTGTTTCCGCTGCTGCGAAGCCAAACCCCTAGGTAGTACCTGAAGTGGCCGCTCCTGCACGTCCATGTGCTCGCGGCATCAGGACGTCCTTGTCCAAGCAACCAGTGGCTTCGCTTTTTGCTACGGAACAGTCGTTCCTCATAGTATAATCCTCGGCGGGTTAGCATTATTTGGGGATTCCGCCTCGGCGAAAGTGTCCACTGGACACTTTCGTGCTCACTTCTGTATGATAAGCTACTCTTAAGGATTAAGAAAAATAAGCGGGAAACTTGAAAGGAGTTTGTTTATGTCTTTGGCAAATAAAAGCCTCTCTCAGGAAGAGGTTCTTGATATTTTTAAGGAAAGTGGGGCTCTTTTAGAAGGCCATTTTCTCTTGACTTCTGGGAAGCATAGTAACCAGTATATGCAATGTGCTAAGGTACTCCAATATCCTCATCATGCAGCCCGCCTTGGGGAGGCTTTGGCACTAGCTTTTCAAGACCAGGATATAGACTTAGTCATCGGGCCAGCAACAGGGGGAATTATCGTTGCGCATGAAGTGGGGAGAGCTCTGGGAACGAAGGCCATTTTTGCTGAGCGGGAACAAGGGGAAATGACCTTGCGCAGGGGATTCCAGTTGGAACCTGGGCAAAAGGTTTTGGTAGTTGAAGATGTGATTACTACCGGTGGCTCGGTGAAAGAAGTGATTGATTTAGTAAAAGCTCATGGTGCTGAGCCTATCGGAGTAGGTGTATTAGTAAATCGTAGTGGTGGAAGAGCTGAGTTCCCTGTGCCTTTTGCATCTCTATTACAAATAGAGGTAGAAGCTTATGAGGCGGAGACTTGTCCTCTTTGTCAAGAAGGGTCACAGCCTATCAAACCAGGGAGCAGGAATATATCTAAGTAATAGATTAACTGGGTAGCAAAAGCCTGTTCCCTAGATCAAAAAGTTGAAAGAAAAACGAAAAAATACCTCAGAGAGAATTGCTCTGGGGTATTTTTTGTATCTGCGGGCGCATTGAGACGGTATTCAAAAGCCTCCTGGGGGTGTCTTAAACAAAAGGGACAAAATTATAAAAATGGGCATAGTGCCAGCGTCTTTTAAGCATACTAACAATTGCTACAAAGGACAGGGGGTATGGATTTATGGGTAAAAGACTTTGGGTTAAAGAAATACTATTTTGTTTCAGTTTGGTTTTTACTTTCCTTTTATCCGCTGAAATAGTTTTAGCTCAGACTAATTGTAATCAATGTCATAGTAATATTGCTGAAGAGCTTAAGGACTCAGTTCACAGCCCTTTAAGTTGCATTACTTGTCATAGTGATGTGGAAGGATATCCCCACGATCCAGGGATAGCTGTGACAAAAAAGGAAAGCGTGGATATGTGTAGCAAATGCCATAAGGGTATAGTGACAGAGAGTTATCAAGAAAGCTTTCATGGTAAAGCAATTTTCTTAGGTAGTCAGAGATCCGCTAGTTGTGTGGATTGCCATAGTTCTCATAAAGTATTAGGTCAGGATAATCCTCATTCTCAAGTTGCCAAGGAAAATATTCCGGAGACCTGTGCTAAGTGTCATAAAAATCCTTCTCCTGGTTTTGCGGAAGGAGCGGAACATTTTCAACTATCGGCCATGGGGCCAGGTAAACCTATGTACTACACAGCGAAATTTTTTGTGTGGTTAACCATTATAGTTATGACCTTATTAGTCATTCATATTGAACTCCAGTGTTACCATAGTATTCGGGAAATGTTACGTGAGCGGAAAGGGAGGTAAGGGTATGGCCCAAGAAAGATACCACCGTTTTGATATTCATCAGCGTATTCAGCATATTGGAATGTTTGTCAGTTTTTTTATTCTAACAATAACAGGATTACCTATTAAATTTGAACAAAGCTCTTTTGCCCAAGGAGTAGTCACTATGTTTGGTGGCTTTGATAATATGTTTTTTGTCCATTTATTTGGCGCAATTATTATGTTGGCTGTAAGTGCTTATCATTTAATTTATTTAGTCTTTGTTCCCCTTAGAGGGAAAGAAAAATCCTGGGCGATAATGCCCAGGTGGAAAGATGTTACGGATTTGATTCAAGATTTAATGTACCTTGTGGGAGTTCGGAAGGAGCGTCCATTATTTGATCGGTATTCTTATAAAGAAAAATTTGATTATTGGGCTGTTTTTTGGGGGATGTTCATTATGGGCGGTTCGGGGCTCCTTATGTGGTTTCCCCAATTTTTTACTCAGTTTATTCCGAGGTGGGTTATCGATTCTTCCCGTTATGCTCATACTGACGAAGCAATCTTAGCTATTAGTGCCATCTTTATTTGGCATTTTTATAATACACATTTTAATCCTAAGTTCTTTCCTATGAATCCAGTATGGTACACTGGAACTTTATCACGGGAAGAGATGGAAGAGGAGCATCCTTTAGAGTTAGAACGGTTGGAAAGGAAAGAGAAGGGAGAGTAATATGAGTAAGTCCAAATATAAAAGTAGTATAGGAATAGTGGTAGCTCAGATGATTATTTATGCTTTGGCTTTGGCACTTATTTTAGCTTGGGGATTGCCTTTAGCCTTAAGTTAAATCACCTTCAGTAGCCAGGAGGCGCTCAAGAACTTCCTCCTTGGGAGTAAGGTAGAGGGTATAGTAAGTATCGTATATAACCATGCCAGGTTTTGCTCCTTTGGGCTTTCTAATATTCTTCACATGGGTATAATCTACAGGAACTTGAGTGGAGTCCTTAGCTTGACTATAGTAGATGGCTAGGGCTGCTGCTTCTTCTAAAGTAGCGTCATCTGGGAACTCCTCCCCTTCATTTAAGGGAATGAGAACATGGGAGCCAGGGATATTCTTAGTATGAAGCCAAAGATCATGGGGTCGACCACGTCTTAAAGTTAACCAATCATTTTGGCGATTGTTTTTACCCACTAAAATAAGCCGATTTTGACTGGAATAATATACTCTAGGTTTGGGAACTTCAGGCTTTTGTTTGGTCTGAGGTTTCTTTTTTTGTCCTTTATGCTTAGCTTTTTTAAGGAGTTTCTTCTTAAGCCCTTTGGAAACTTCTTTCTGTTTCCCGGAGATATAATCCTCTTGGATGAGCTCTTTATGGACTTCGTCTAATTCTGCCAATGTGGAGGCTTGTTCTAAGCTCAGTAACACTGACAAGAGATATTCTACCTCTTCTTCTAAAGCTTCTTTTAGGGGGGTAGTTTTTTTAATTGTGGCTTTTGCCTTATTGTATAAGCGATAATAGCGCTGGGCATTTTCGATCCCTTTTAAATGGGGTTCGAGAGGGATGGTAATTTGGGGTAGATCTTCCTCATTATAGTCTTCCACTGTTATTTCCTTCATACCTTTCTCTAAGCGATAGAGATTAGCGGTGAGGAGTTCGCCCCAACGCTGGTACTTTAAGTTTTTACTGGCTGTAGCAATGGAGTCTTCGTAGATATTTTTTTTCTTAGCTAGA
The DNA here is from genome assembly GCA_012799495.1 of Desulfitobacterium sp. Classification (GTDB taxonomy): domain Bacteria; phylum Bacillota; class Desulfitobacteriia; order Desulfitobacteriales; family Desulfitobacteriaceae; genus Desulfitobacterium. The sequence continues at coordinate 3,887 of JAAZLD010000344.1, forward strand.
TGATTTAAATGATCTTTGATTACTTTGCGGAGTGAGCCTCGCTTAGCTTCACAGCTGTTGATATTGGCTTTAAGGGAGTAAAATTTTTCTATTGCTTCATTAAGAGATGAGCAACTTATAAAGGGTAGCCCTTGATATTGTTGGAAAAGAAGAAAGGTAAAAGTTAAGGGTTGCTCAAGACCTTTATTTATCCCTTTAGCTCCTTGGAAAAAGATAGTCGGTTGGAGGGTGGGAGTGTGTTCAGGATTAGCTAGTACTGAGTAGGCTTGAAAAAGCCGGGAAAGATCAATATCACCACATTGATCAAGGGTTATATCTAGATCCAGGCCTGCTCGGGTAACGATTTCCCTAGCTAGTTCGGGGCTGATTCCAGCGTAATACCGTAATAGAAGGTCCCGGACTTTTTTAGTTAGAGAGTCTTGAAAGAGTACTTCTCGCCATTTTTCCTCAGAACTCAAAGGGTCTACTTTGCCCTGAGGAGGAGGGGCTATATAGATCCGGCCAGGTAGGACTTCCCGATGGCGGCTTAAGGCGTGGGAGTAGCGTTTTAGTCCATCTAAAATAACACCAGTTTCTGGATCCACGAGAATTAGGTTACTATGTTTGCCCATGATCTCTAGAATCAAATGGTAGGTTGCTAGATCTCCGTACTCATTATAATTTTGGACTGAAAGGGTAAGAACCCGTTCAAGACCTTTTTGTTTTAAGGCTAGAATCTTTCCTCCTTCAAGATGTTTGCGGAGGATCATGCAAAACATCGGTGGAGCAGGAGGGTTCTTTTTACTTTCATTGGTTAGATGAATACGGGAAGCGGTAGCAGATACATTAAGTAATAAACGGAATGATTGCCCCTGATTCCGTAATAATAAATGAATTTCCTCTTTTTCTGGCTGAGTAACTCTATCAATACGAGCACCACTTAATTGGTGGCCCAGTTCATTTACTAAATGATGTAATGTAGTACCATCTAAGGCCATGGTGATCTTCCTCCCAATAAATGATTGTCCATAGTATAACACAAATCTTGGGTATTTTTCTTTCTCCTCATGAATAAGCATGTACAAAGAGCTTGGACATAAAATCCAAAGGAGGAAGAATCGAAATGCGGCAGCGAGCGTGGCATGTTTTGCCTTGGCTGGATGTGGCAAAATATTTAGGAGTTAATCCAGGCAAGGGACTTAGTCTCAAGGAAGTAAATCGCCGCCTTAGTGAGGTGGGAAAGAATATCCTGGAGACAAAAAAGGGTGTGCATCCAGTATTTCTCTTTTTAGGCCAATTTAGAGATTTTATGGTTTTGGTTTTGTTGGCAGCTACAATTATATCCGCCTTAATGGGGGAAATCGCCGATGCTATTACTATTATGGCAATTCTCATACTTAATGCTATTTTGGGTTTTATTCAAGAATACCGGGCGGAAAAATCTATGGAATCTTTAAAAACTCTTACTGCACCAGAAGCCCGAGTGTTGCGAGATGGGGTAGAGGTACGGATCCCTGCAGCTGACCTTGTGCCTGGAGATATAGTTTTAATGGAAGCAGGAGATAGAATTCCGGCGGATATTCGCTGGATTCAGGCTGTTAATGTGGAAGTGGAGGAATCAGCTTTAACTGGAGAGTCTCATCCCGTTCCTAAAAGAATTGGGGAGCTAAATGATGAGCTAACCCCGATGGCTGATCGGGTGAATATGGGATATATGGGTACTTCCTTGGTTAATGGTCGAGGAGCGGGAGTTGTAGTTGCTACTGGGATGGATACAGAAATGGGAATCATCGCCAGTATGATCCAGAGTGTAGAAGGAGAAGAAACACCTCTACAAAAGCGCTTAGATCAGCTGGGGAAATACTTAGTTATGATTAGCCTGATTGTGTGTGGTTTGGTAGTTGTAACGGGGATTATTCGGGGTGAAGGGATCTATAAGATGTTTCTGGCGGGAGTGTCTTTAGCTGTTGCAGCTATTCCCGAAGGATTACCAGCCATTGTCACTGTAGCCTTAGCTATTGGAGTTCAGCGGATGGTGAGGCGTAATGCCATTGTCCGGAAACTTCCTGCTGTAGAAACTTTGGGATGTGCCACAGTGGTTTGTTCAGATAAAACTGGAACCCTTACCCAAAATGAAATGACTGTTCGTCAAATCTATGTGGATCGTAAAATGGTAGCTGTTACAGGCCAAGGGTATGATCCCAAAGGGGAATTCCTTGGCGCGGATCCTGTTAAAGAAAAAGGCCCTCTTCAGGAAGCTTTAAAAGTCGCTGCTTTATGTAATAATTCTTCTCTTACCCGGAAAGGAATGCAAGTGGCAGGGTTATTTCGTTCGGGTAAGGAATCCTTTTGGGGAATTGAGGGGGATCCTACTGAAGGTGCACTCCTAGTAGCGGCGGCAAAGGGAGGTATATGGCGGGAGACCTTAGAGAGAAAAGAAGAGCGGATCGGTGAAATACCTTTTGACTCGGAACGAAAGAGGATGAGCGTAGTTTACCAAGGAAAACGGGGAAAAATAGCTTATGTAAAAGGTGCTCCCGATGAAATTCTCAAGCGCTGTAAGAGTGAACTCACTTCCGATGGAATTGTGGAGTTAAGCGAAATTCGCCGTCGAGGGATAATGAAGGCAAACGATGAATTGGCTAAAAAGGCTTTAAGAGTTCTAGCTTTAGCTCAAAAACCCCTTAGAAATAACGAAGGGGAAAGGGAGGAAAATATTGAAAATGAGTTAGTCTTTGTTGGGTTGATGGGCATGATCGATCCTCCAAGGCCTAGTGCGGCCAAAGCTATCAAAGTTTGCCGTAAAGCCGGGATTAAACCGGTGATGATTACAGGGGATCATCGTTTAACTGCTGAGGCGGTAGCTCGGGAGTTGGGAATTCTAAGAAGTGGAGATAAGGAAGTTGTAACAGGGGCGGAGCTGTCTCAGATGAGTGATGAGGAATTAGCTGGCCAAGTAATGAATATTTCCGTCTATGCTCGGGTCACTCCAAAAGATAAATTGAGGATTGTTCGGGCTTTAAAGAAAAATAATCAAGTTGTAGCTATGACGGGAGATGGAGTCAATGACGCTCCAGCAGTCAAAGAGGCAGATATAGGGATATCCATGGGCAAAACGGGAACGGATGTAACGAAAGAAGCTTCTGCCATGGTTTTAGCCGATGATAATTTTGCTACAATAGTAGCTGCCGTGGAAGAAGGCCGTGGGATCTATGATAATATTCGTAAATTCATTCGTTACCTTTTATCCTGTAATATTGGGGAAGTACTAACAATGTTTTTAGCTGTCTTACTTGGTTTGCCTTTGCCCTTGCTAGCTATTCAGATCCTATGGGTTAACCTGGTGACAGATGGTTTACCAGCTATGGCCTTAGGTGTTGATGGGGCAGATAAGGATATAATGAATCGCAAACCCCGTGATCCTAGAGAAAGTATTTTTGCTAGGGGGTTAGCCCAAAAAATCCTTATTCGAGGCACAATGATCGGATTTGGAACATTACTCGTATTTGTAGTGGCCCTATTTATGGGGGTAGATATGTTAGCAGCCCGGACCATGGCATTTACGACTTTAGTCTTTTCCCAATTATTCCATGTTTTCGATTGTAAATCAGAGACACGGGGAATTTTCGAAGTGGGGATTTTCTCTAATCCTTATTTGGTAGCAGCTGTAGCTGGCTCTACTTTGATGCAGTTAAGTGTTATTTATTACCCACCCTTACAAGCAATCTTTAAGACTACTGGGTTAATAGGTTGGCAATGGGGGTTGATTCTTTTAGTTGCTGGTGGTCCAACTATCCTTATTGGTTTATATAGACTCCTTCGTAAAGCCTTAAGAGGAAATGGAGTCATGGTCAGCGGCAAGTAAATAATTGGTAAGTAATTGTGGCAAAGGTTCAGGAGTGTCCTATCTCTCAGACAAAGAGAAGGTTCATATACTGGACCTTTTCTTATTAGCAAAGGATTTAATTATATTGTGCAGAATATATAAAAGAATAAGGGTTTTGGAGAATATATAGGGGAATAAAGAGTACTTTGCTGTATAAAGAAAGGTTGATTGGGAAATTGGTATTTTGACAATTTTAGTATAAACTACTGTAAGTGAGGATTAGGATATACTACGAAGTGAGGTGGGATCTACTGTGTCAGAAATAATATTAAGTTCTATTCTTTTGGATAACCTTGATACCCTAAAAATTGTCGTAGTAGGGTTATTCGTGATTTTTGCTATTACTTCTATTGTCCGCAAAGTTTTCAAACTAGCTCTTATCTTTATTTTGATAGCTGTTTTTGCCTATTATGTTGTTCCACAATTATCAGCTTTTCTTTAAATAAGGAAATCTTATATTCCGTGGATTTTATTTTCTAAGATTATACATATTCAATTAGGAATATATCTTAGGTTAAACTTCTGAAACATATCTTAAAAAACCTAAGGGAATAGGGGTTTGTTTATGGAATTTGTAAAAATGCATGGACTAGGTAACGATTTTATTATCTTGGACCAATTTCATCATCA
>JAAZLD010000345.1 GCA_012799495.1 Desulfitobacterium sp.
AGATGTAAAGTCAATTACAGTGAACCATCCAGAAATAGGGGAAGAGATCCGTCGCGCTTTGCTCATGCTCAAGCACCCTGCCGCTAACCATGTTCACTTGAAATATAAAGAGGATATTTTTGCAGATTATGGTGTTGAAGATGAGATTCGTAAAGCTTTACGGCCTAAGGTCTGGTTAAAAAATGGTGGTTATTTAATAATTCAACAAACAGAGGCTTTAGTGGTCATCGATGTTAATACAGGTAAATATGTAGGAGAAGACTCCCTACAAGAGACTATCCTTCAAACCAATCAAGAAGCGGCTCGAGCTATTGCTCGCCAAATTCGTTTACGAAATTTAGGTGGTATTATAATCGTTGACTTTATCGATATGAGTTCAGATGAAGATAAGCAAAAGCTATTAGATGTATTGGAAGCTGCAGTAGGAAAAGATCGGGTCAAATGCCAGGTGGTGGGGCTCACTCAATTAGGCTTAGTGGAGATGACTAGGAAGAAGGTGGGGCAGACTCTGGAAGTTCGCTATGGGCAGAAGTGTCCTACCTGCGAGGGGAAGGGATTTTGCTAGCTTTGTTCTTTTGAAGTCCTTAAGAGCGAGAGTAGCTAATCATACATCCGCACCGCTCAACGCTCCCGGGCTAGGGAACTTGGTGGAAATTTTGCTAGCACGTCGTTCCGAAATCCATCGAAAACTTCCTATATCCCAAGGTTTCGAATGGAGTTTTCGAAGGACTTCGGAGCGACGGGCTAATCAATATCCCTTTACCCAAAATCTGTATTCCCACTGGATGGCTAGCAAAATCCCCGGAGTAAAAAAGAAAAGTAGCTTTATCATGCAGTTGTTTCTTCTGAATGATAAGCTACTCACATAAATTTAGGATTCATATAACTTTTATACCCTTAGTTATAATTTCTCTTACTAAGGGGTTATTCTCGGAAAACTCCTGTAGGGTAAAGGGATGAGGTTCTATTCTATTATCAATGTTTCGTCTTAGCTTCATTAGCAAATGTGTGTCCTCAATAATATCACCTGAAAAGCCGTCGGCAACAACAGCAACGTCAATGTCACTATCCTGGTGATTATCGCCACTTGCATATGAGCCAAAAAGATATATACTATGCAAATCCAAATGTTTTTGGAGGTTGGCGGCATACTTAATAATAATTGTGTTTATTAGTTCTCTAGTTTCGAGATTAGCCATAGTCTCAGCTCCTTAATCTCTTTTATCCTTTCATCAGTATAAGCATGTGTACATTTCTTGTAAAAGGTTTGTTGGTAATCATATAATCTGCACTTTGTAATTATTTCCAGATAAACTACAAAGAAACATTACAACTAAAAAGGAAATCTCTTTTAAAATAAAAGAATTATTCGCTTAGAATTGACAGTTCTATGTATATGATGCTAAAATAATTAAATGTGGTGACTCTCACCGCAACCGCTCGAAACAGGCGTTAAACGGGATTTAAAATAATCCGGCCTGCTTAGGCGAGTCTGGGATTGGGAGGTGTAAAAATGTAC
>JAAZLD010000346.1 GCA_012799495.1 Desulfitobacterium sp.
CTCAGTTTTCGGGAGCGTCAGGTAGTAATTCTTAAGGAAAGTGGCAACACCCAAGAACAAATTGCCAAAAGATTAAAAATAAGCCCCAGTTCTGTGGCTACTCTACTTAATAGAGCTAAGGGAAAAGGATATGAGATTGTTTGTATTATACCGGAGGCTAAGTTGGGCATAGGAGGGGTAGAATTTGACGAGGAAGAAACGGAAGGCTAAGAAGTTCCGCTCCAAGAAGAAAAAATCTATTCATCCTATTAGCATAATCGCTACTTTGTTTATAGCTATAGGATTTTTAAGTTCTGCCTGGCAACTTTTTGAGTTGCGTTTAGAGGTAGATCAAAAGATAGCTATTTTAAATAAAGAAAAAGAAACTCTGCTTCAAGAAGAAAAATTGTTGAATGAAGAGATCCTGCGTCTTAATACTCCTAGCTATATTGAACAACTAGCCAGGGAACAATTAGGGTTGGTACGTAAGGGAGAAATTAGGATCGCACCTAAGCAAGGTGAGTAGTTTTTTGAAATATCTGTCTCAAGGCACCTTGACATTCGTAACTAAAGACAGATATAATGAAAATAATGACTTATTTCATCACAAGGAGGAATTCGCTTCGTATGGCCATTGCGGTTGGCACTATTGTTGAAGGTGTAGTTACAGGGATAACCCATTTTGGGGCTTTTGTTGAATTGCCTGATAAGAATGTAACAGGCTTGGTACACATTTCTGAGGTGGCAGATGCCTATGTTAAAGATGTCAGGGATTATTTAAAAGAACAAGATCGTGTGAAGGTAAAAGTGATTCATGTAGATGAAAAGGGGAAAATTGGACTATCGATTAAGCAGGCTAATCCGAGTACTAGAAATACCCGAGAGCGCCGACAGCCAACCGTCTCCTTTGAAGAAAAACTAGCTAAGTTTATCAAGGATAGTGACGAGAGACAGCTCGAATACCGTCGTGCTACAGAATCAAAGCGCGGAGGTCGGGGCTCTAGTCGTTATTGATAATCTAAAATAGCAGTGCATGTTTAGACCGTCCTTAGGGCGGTCTTTTTGCATTAATTAAACCATCCAAAAGATATTGCCGGTTTTTGGAGAATTACTATGGAATAAAAGTGAAAACTCTTGGTTAGAGTTGAAATTTAAAAACTTCGTCGAAAAATAATGGGATTAGCTGCCCTCCCTAGACAAGCTTTGCCAAAGCCATAAGCTATAATTATGGTATTAAGTGGTAAGAGGTGAAGTCATGGCTGAGTGGACGACATTAAAACCAAAGCATGGCCTCCGCAGGGAAAGGCTGACTTTGGAGGGACATTTTTGGCCATTTGTCTTAGGATTGTTAATTGCTCGAGGAAGTATGCTTGGGTATTATCCTTTTGCTATTGGATTTGGAGCAGCATTGATGCTCTACGGACGAAAAGGAACAATTCTAGGTTTAATGGGAGTTTTACTAGGAACATCTTCTCTGTTTATGGAAGACCTGCCAAGTGTATTGCAGATACTCCTAACCTTGTTGATACTTAGTCTTGTTTTACCAAGAATCCGAGGGAAAAAAAGAGAGGGTTTGCTTCTCTTCTTGACTGTAACTCTCTTTACAGGGATTATAGCTTTTCTTGCTATGGGATGGGGAAAATGGGAACTCTTACTATCCTGGGAAGTTGTTGTATTCAGCCTTCTGAATGGTGCCATTAGTATTATTTTTTGGTATGCTTTATGTCATCAGGAGCCCCTGTGGTCAGGAAATTTCACTCGGGAACAGGGAATAGCGTGGTTAGTTATTTTAGTAGCAATAGTCAGTGGTCTACAAGGTGTAGTTCTAGGCAAGTTTTACTTTAGCGTTATTTTAATTACCTTTTTCATTCTTTTTGTAGCCCAGCGTTTTGGTCCTGGAGCGGCTGCTGGAGTAGGAATCATGCTAGGTTTTTTGCCCCAGTTAGCTTTAAATCCCCTAAATCTTATGTCTGCAGGAATTTATGGGATGGCTGGCTTTGCTACAGGTGCCTTTCAAAGATTAGGAAAATGGGGCCTCGGGGTTGCTTATTTGGGTGTGACTTTAATGTTTACAGCTTACTTACAACCAGAAATTTTATCTTCCCAGCTAATATCCACTTTAGTTGGTTTAGTGATCTTTTTCCTCTTTCCTACTTCTATTAATAAAGAAGACTTTTTAAAGGAAAAGCCTTTACCAGAGGTAGAATCCACTGTTACGAAAGTAAAAACTGTGGCGGAAATATTCGATCAGATTGCCTATAGTGCTCAAGCAGCTGAGGTAGAAGTCAATAAGTCCAAACCAG
>JAAZLD010000347.1 GCA_012799495.1 Desulfitobacterium sp.
AGCAATCTTATTCATATACATATCGGGAGCATGAAGAAGGCTGTCTTTTTTGCCGATAGCTACTACAGCTATGGCACCAGCTAACCCTTTAGCAACAATATTGGTTCCTTCCAAGGGGTCTACTGCTACATCAAGCTCAGGTGGTTCTCCACTTCCCACTTTTTCGCCGATATAAAGCATTGGGGCTTCATCCATTTCCCCTTCTCCGATAACGACGGTACCATTCATACGAATAGTATCAAAAACTGCCCGCATGGCTTGTACTGCAGCATCATCAGCAGCCTCTTTATCTCCTCTGCCTACCCAACGGGCAGACGCTAGGGCAGCGGCCTCTGTAACCCGAGCAAACTCCATAGTTAATTCCCGCTCCATGGATACACCCTTATCCATTTTGTACCTCCAAAATTCATAGATTCATCTCTTTGCTTTCTTCTTTATTCTCCCATACTATTTTTCTCCATGCAAGTTATAGAAAGCTTACTTGGATAAAAAAGCTCTATCAGCCGAATTATTCGTCTGCCAGAGCTTTTTTATTCATACTTTGATTCGCCCAATCTCTTTTTGACTTTCCCAGTCTGCTAAAAATCTTTCGATCCCTATATCAGTCAAGGGATGTTTAAATAATTGTAACAACACTTTATAAGGCACTGTAGCATAATCCGCTCCCATCCTAGCCGCTTCCGTCACATGGACAGGATTACGAATACTGGCTGCAATGATCTTAGTCTCTAATCCGTGAACTTGGTAGATCTCACAGATATCTTCTAAAAGGATGAGGCCATTTTCTCCTATATCATCAAGTCTACCTAAAAATGGACTAACATAAGTAGCGCCAGCACGAGCAGCTAATAAGGCCTGAATTGCCGAAAAAACCAAGGTAACATTTGTTTTAATTCCCTCTTCTTTTAAAACTTTAACTGCTTTTAGGCCATCTTCAGTCATAGGTATTTTTACCACAATATTAGGGTGTAACCTAGCCAGTTCCCTAGCTTCTGCCAACATATTTTCGAAATCTAAAGCTATAACTTCTGCACTTATGGGACCTTGGACAATCTCTGTTAATTCTTTTAAGAGAGGTATGAATTCTTTACCCTCTTTAGCTACCAAGGTAGGATTTGTGGTAATCCCAGCTATAACTCCCATTTGCCAAGCTTCTTTTACCTCTTCTAAGTTAGCAGAGTCTAATAAAAATTCCATACTACCATCCTCCTTCGACCTTTCGTACCTCTAATATGCCTGGAGTTCTACCTTATGCTTTACGATCTAACTTATGCTTTAATATATTTATATATGATTTCTAGGCTTTACCACTACTACCGAAGAGACGAATTTTCTCTCTAATAATTTCAGTGGTAGCTTCCCGAGCAGGTCCTAATATTTTGCGAGGATCGATTTCGTTAGGATGTTCAGCAATTACTTTACGAGCTGCATTCATAAAAGCTTCCCGAATATTAGTGTCTATATTTACCTTAGATACCCCTAAAGAAATAGCTTTTCGGATATCCTCATCAGGCACTCCTGAAGAACCATGTAAAACAATAGGTATATCTACTCTTTTACGAATTTCCTCCAACCGATCAAAGTCAAGCTTAGGCACTCCTTTATACTGACCATGAGCAGTACCAATTGCCACAGCTAAAGCATCTACCTGAGTTTCCCGAACAAAAATTTCTGCTTCATTGGGATCTGTAAAGAGAGCATCTTCTGCGCTGACAGATATATCATCTTCTGTTCCACCGATTTTTCCTAATTCCGCTTCTACAGAAATACCTAAAGGGCGTACAGCCTCTACTACTTTTTTGGTCAAGGCAATATTGTCTTCCAGAGAAAGCTGAGAGCCATCGATCATTACTGAGGTAAAATTATTCCGGACACAGTTCATTACCTGAGCAAAACTAGTGCCATGATCCAAATGTAGAGCTACAGGCACACTTGCCTTTTCAGCTGCTAAACAGGTCATGGCAGCTATATATTCTATCCCGGCATATCTCATTGCTCCTTGACTGGCTTGGACAATAACAGGGGATTTCTCTGCTTCAGCAGCGGCCACAATGGCCTGGACAATCTCCATATTATTGCAATTAAAGGCTCCAATAGCGTAACCGCCTTTTTGGGCATCACGCAAAATTTCTGCCATAGATACTAGACTCATTATGATTCCTCCTCAATCAGTGGCAAATCGCCCATGATGGGTACAGTTTAATAGAATAGTCTTATTCTCTTCCAAAATAACAGAAGTCATTCCTTCAAAAGCTTGAATATTATCGTAATTTTCACCAAAAATGATTCCTACAGCATCGCAAATTTCACAGTATAGTTCAATTCGATCTGTAAGAAGTTCAAATGTAAGGTTATAGTTGCCACATTTACAGCCTAAAGCACCTTCTTTGGCGAGGCAGTGTAAATGGTCTAATAATTTTAACATAACTTCAGGGTTTTCAAATTCATCCTCATACCCCAATTCTGATGCTAATTCTGCAATAGACTTTTCTCTTTCTTTACAAGCCTGAGCTACTTTTTGCTTAGGACCAACGAACCCTGCTGCCGCTTCCACTTCTGAGCACATCAAAGGTAAAGCACTTTTTCCCCAGAGTGCCCCTCTTTTCAATCGTAGATAGTGAGATTGGCCACAAAATGTGCAATTAAAAGAGATATTAAAATATTTGCGGTCGCGACTGTTTGCTATAAGCAAAGGCTCACCACAACGGCAATGTAGTCCTACTCGCCCCTTACCAGAAAAGGCAAAAAGGGAAAGGGCGTGAAACTCTAGTTCTCCACATCTAGGACATTGAATTGCTATGGTTGTATGGGTTGTCAGGATCAATTTTCCCACCTCTTTCTACCTCGAACTATACTTCGTCAAATGGGGGTTTTTTTCCTCCATCCTTTCTGGAAAAATTCCATAGGATTTATGTGGAATTTCGAAAAGAAACAATTTCCTTCCATAAAAATAAGACTTTCTTGCAAAATTCCCTTTGACAGAAAGTCTTAAAGATATGGTTTATATGGAGAGTAAAGCTCATGCCGTTTGATTTCCCTTAAGGATTTCCCGAACAGTATCTCTTAATTCGAAAAGATCAAAAGGTTTGTTTACATAGTATTTAATTCCATGCTCTTCTGCTAAGCTTTTAATCTTACTATCACCATAAGCTGTCATCATGATCACTTCTACATCTTTATTAAAACTACGAATTTCTCTTAAAGTATCAATACCGTTCTTTTCTGGCATTTTCATGTCCATAATAATAAGCTCTGGCGAAAAATCCTTTAAAATCTCTAGGGCCATGGCCCCATTTTCGGCCATTTCTACCACATGTCCCTCATCACTGAAGGCTTCAAACAAAAGTCTTCTAACTCCCATCTGGTCATCCACTACTAATATCTTAGCCACCAACATCTCTCCTCATTTTACCATTATTCTACTATTTTTTATACATATTCTGGATCTGGTTGGCTAATTCCTTCTTTTATGATTCGATTTCCAATTAATCTTTTATTTAACCAATATCTTCTTAATATACGAGGATTTGCTTGGGTACGCCGTAAAGGAATAATAACCTCTTCCCCAGGCTCTACAGAGAGATCACCTAGATCAAGGACGGTTATTTGCATACCAATTTTTCCTGCCACCTTAACTTTATGACCTTTGATAGATACACTCTCTTGCCCTAGGTAAATTCCACAAAGAGCCAGAAAGTTTTTAATGACGATCTTTATAAAATCCCATAGTCCCTGGGGAACAAGATGTGGCTGAACACCAAATCCATCTGCATAACCAACAGGAATAACTGCTAAGGAAGTATCTTTTTTGGTCCGATAAATACTTTGATAACCAACATAAGCACCCTTTGGTACTTGCCGCACATGAAGAATTCGAGCCTTTGCAGTCCAGGGATCTTTAAGATTTAGCTTACCTTTAAAAGCTGGAGAGGGAAAATGCCCAATGAGAAGAGTTCCAATACGAACAAAATCATGGTGCCATTGAGGATAGTCTAGAAAAGCAGCGCTATTACAGATATGCTGCATTAAATTATGAATTCCGCCTTCTCTTAAAATTTCAATTCCTTCTTGAAATTTCTCATACTGTTTTTGAGTATAAGAACTATCCCTTTGGGCAGCCCTAGCTAAATGGGTAAAGACACCTACAGGCTCTAGATACTCCCCTCTAGCTAAAGTAGTAGCTAACTCTTCCCACTCTTTCTCCAAAAATCCTGTCCGTCCCATCCCAGTCTCTAGTTTAAGATGGATTAGAGCCTTTTTCCCTAATCTAGATGCCACTGTTTCACAATTCTTAAGCATGGAAAAGTCCGATATACTAAGGTGTAAATCTTCCAAGATAGCTTCTTCCATATTTCCTAAGGATACAGGTCCCATCACTAGGATCATCTCTTTTATGCCATGGTGACGCAAGATAAGACCTTCCTCTACGGTAGTGACTGCGAAAGCTTCACATCCTCTTTGGGACAAAGTACGAGCTACTTCCACAGCACCTAATCCATAAGCATCGGCCTTAACAACTGCCATAACTTTACTTCCTGACTGAAGATGAGCAGTTATCTCTTCATAATTATGAATTATGGCATCTAAATCAATATCGATCCATGCATCACTCACTTAATTCACTGCCTTTCTGGGAATTAGGATAAGGGTTAGTAGGGAATAAAGTTTAACATGTTTATTCCTTGGGACTACCTGCGACGAAGTTTAGCAATTAAGCCTCTGATCACATTGGAATAGATAGGTTCTAAGGTATTCCAAAGGAAATAAACTGCAGGTCGGTAAACTAAATCCCACTCCCCGATAAATTCTGTATATTCCCCATTAAAGCCCTTTTTAAAGCGATAAAGTCCATAAAGAGGATTATCTTCCGTAAGTTGACCAGGCACGCCGCGAAAGTCGTAGAGAGTACAACCCTTGCTTTTAGCCCATCTGATCATTTCCCACTGAATGAGATAGTTAGGCATGACATTGCGGTGGGAATTAGAAGAAGCCCCATAAAGATACCAGGCTTTTTTCCCAATTTTAAGAGCTATGGTTCCGGCAATCAATTTCCCTTCATATTCCGCTAAAAATAGCTCTAGCATCCCTTCAGGATTCAGTATTTCATACATATCCTCAAAATAGGAATAAGCCCGAACTAAAAAGTTGTCTCGCTCTGTAGTTTCCTTGAGAACTTCATAAAACTGGGGAAGATCCTCTTTAGTTCCAATTCGAATATTAACTCCTCTTCTTTTTGCCAGTCTTATATTATAACGGGTTTTTTGATGCATTTGAGCTAGGAGAGTTTCCTCATCTGGTGATATATCTAAGCGGAAAACATATTTAGGCTGTACCCCTTCAAAACCCTTGTCTGTTTCAGCAGAACGAAAACCTCGGCTTTTTAGATAGTTTTCCAAGGTTAAATCCGCTGAAGGAACATCAGGATCTATTTTAAGAAAGATCGCCCCTCGTTTCTTCGCTAATTTTTTAACTTCGGACAGTAAAGTATCAAACAACTCCGTGTCTTTTAAATCCAATACAGGACCTCGAGAAGCGTAAAAGATGGGGATACCGATAACTGGAATTTTCCTTTCTAAAATAGAGATTCCAGCGACAATTTCGCCATCCTTTTCTAACACCAAACGCCATGGTTGCCATCCTGTTTTACTTTTTAGTTCTCCCCAACCCCAAGTTTGGAGTACATGGCCTTCAGGATGGCTGTCCATAAAATTATCAAAAAGGTGTTTTTCTTTATCTTCTATCAAACGAGTTATATAAGGCATCATTAAGCCTCCTATTTTAATATTACTTTATGTTCTATGGTAAGTTTTGCCACAATTGGATAGACTCAACCTAAAACTATTCCATGGCTAATTAAGCCATGGAATGTCACTTCAAAAATATGCTAATCATATTTATTGAGATATAGTAGCTTTAACAAAGGATTTAAAGAGAGGATGAGGACGATTCGGGCGAGATTTGAATTCCGGGTGGAACTGAGAAGCTACAAACCAAGGATGTTCCGGATACTCAATAATCTCTACCAAACGATCGTCAGGAGAGGTCCCTGAGAAGATCAAACCTTTATTTCCCATTTCAGCACGATATTCATTATTCATCTCATAACGATGTCTATGTCGCTCATAGATAACTTCATCTTGATAAATACCGCTGACAAGGGAGTTTTCTATGAGCTTCACAGGTGATAGACCGAGACGCATAGTTCCGCCCTTATCGGCAACCTCTTTTTGTTCAGGCAAAAGATCAATTACAGGATAAGGAGTATCTATATCAAACTCCGAACTGTTTGCATTAGTCATACCGCATACATTACGAGCAAACTCAATAATAGCAGTTTGCATACCTAAGCAAATACCTAGGAAGGGAATTTTGTTTTCTCGTGCATAGCGAATGGCCTCGATTTTCCCTTCAATTCCCCTATTGCCAAATCCTCCAGGAACAAGGACACCGGAAACTCCTGCTAAGAGTTCCTCAGCAGAGCTAGCCTCGATCTTTTCGGAATTTACCCAGCGAATATTGATGCGAGTCCGGTGCTCTATTCCTGCGTGTCTTAAAGCTTCCGCCACACTTAGATAAGCATCAGGTAATTCCACATATTTACCCACTATGGCGATTTCCGTTTCGTAAAGAGGATTATTAATCCGCTCTACCATAGCTCGCCACTGGGTCATATCTGCTGGAGGAGCCTCAATACCTAAGATCTTCAGGACGATATCATCAAGACCTTCTTCAAGGATATTTAGAGGAACTTCATAAATGCTCTTTGCATCCACCATTTGAATAATTGCTTCCCGATCTATATCACAGAACAAAGCTAATTTTTCCTTCATTTCATCAGAAATAGCATGTTCAGTCCGGCAGACCAGTATGTTAGGCTGGATACCAATTCCCCTTAATTCTTTAACTGAGTGCTGGGTTGGCTTGGTTTTAAGCTCACCAGAAGCTTTGAGATAAGGAATCAAAGTTACATGAATATAAAGGACATTTTCTCTACCTACATCACTACGCATTTGCCGAATAGCTTCTAAAAATGGTAAAGATTCAATATCTCCTACTGTTCCGCCGATTTCGGTAATCACAATATCCGGCTGCTTTTCTCTAGCTACCCGATAAATCCGTTCTTTGATTTCATTAGTGATATGGGGAATAACTTGGACTGTTCCGCCGAGATAATCCCCTCTTCTCTCTTTATTTAAAACAGACCAATAAATCTTACCAGTAGTTACATTGCTATTTTTTGATACAGGTTCGTCAATAAACCGTTCATAGTGTCCTAGATCCAAGTCAGTCTCGGCTCCATCATCAGTAACAAAGACTTCCCCATGTTGGTAAGGACTCATAGTCCCTGGATCAATATTGATATATGGATCAAACTTTTGCATTGCAACTTTTAGTCCCCGATTTTTTAATAAACAACCCAAGGCCGATGCGGTAATTCCTTTCCCTAATGAGGAAACTACACCACCGGTGACAAAAATAAACTTCGTCATTATTCCCTGTCCTTTCTCGACAAAATCATTTTTATTTACACACTTATAGGATTTCCGCACCATAGTAAAAAGATGAATAATCTCTAATGGAGCCGAAGGATAAAACATAAAAAAAGCTAGTCCGCAAATCGCACTAGCTTTATTTTACATCATTTTATACTTTATTCTAGCTTTTTCACCATAAGCTGTCAAGGAAATTCCCTGAGTTAATCACTATTACTGAATTGAATAATTTTTGGGAATATAGTCTTAATTGTCTATCTAATTATCAGAATCTGATTTTTTACTTAAGAGAGCAATTTTCGGAGTCCTGCGAGAACTCTTTTTAGGAACCCAAACTTTGAGTCCCCATTCTCCATTGCTCACATAGACAAAGCGAGCATCTAGGTTGATCTGAGTCAATGTTGAAGATATTGTATTAGGTTCAAGAGGACGATTTTGTCTTTCTAATACTTCCCTAATCAAATCTTTATAATACATAGGGCGCCCTTGAGTAGCGAGTATTTCATAGGCCAATTCTTCCTCAGAAAGTTTTCTAGTGGGTTTTGAGGAGTGGGTCAACATGTCACCGCCCTTCTATATGGCTGCCACTATTGTGGTAGAAAACCTACTAATGTGGTAACCAAGCACAAAATATTAAGACAGTATATTCGACCCAACTCTATGTTTTTCCTTCTTTTTTCCTTCTTTAGTCAGAAGTTGTCCAATTTTCTAATAATTACCCTACATACGCTCAGGGGCACTTACTCCTAAAATCTCTAAAACATTGGCCAAAACCTGTTTTGTAGAACGAATTAAGCTTAGTCGGGCTCCTCGCAATCTAGGATCATCCACTAGCACTCGATGACTATTATAAAAGCTATGAAATAGACTAGCTAAATCGTGAATATAGTGGGCTAAGCGGTGAGGCTCCATAAGGCGTGCCGCTACGAGAATCTCATTTGGAAGTTCGGCAAGCTTCTTTAATAGTTCTCTTTCTTCAGGGCTGTCCAATCTTTGCAAATCAGCAATTTCAGGTACTACGGAAATATCAATTCCGCTTTCTTCTCCTTGCCGCAAAATGCTGCAAAGGCGAGCATGGGCATATTGAACATAATAAACGGGGTTTTCTGATGACTCCTTCTTAGCTAAATCTAGGTCAAATTCTACAGTGGAATCAGGGTCCCGCATGACAAAGAAAAAGCGAGCAGCATCCTTGCCTACTTCATCCATTAGTTCCCGTAAAGTGATGTATTGGCCTGAGCGCTTGGACATCCGCACTACTTCACCATCTTGGATCAAGCGAACTAATTGCATCAAAATAATCTGAAGGTTATCCGGGTCATAGCCCAAAGCAGACATAGCACCTTTCATCCGTGCTACATGACCATGATGATCAGCACCCCAGATATTGATGACTTTTTTAAAGCCTCTTTCAAACTTATTGCGATGGTAAGCGATATCTGCAGCGAAATAAGTGGGAGTGCCATTACTCCGAATGACTACTTCATCCTTTTCATCCCCAAAGAGAGTGGATTTTAGCCATTGAGCTCCATCTTTTTCGTATATATAGCCTTTTTTAGCTAACTCTTCCATAGTATCTTGCACAAATCCAGAGTCATGAAGAGATTGTTCACTAAACCACACATCATAATGGACACCCATATCTTCAAGAGTCTCCCGGATATGGGTAAGTTTTTCCTCTAAGGCATAGCGCACAAGGAATTCCCGGCGTAGATCTGGATCTACATTAAGGTATTTATCCCCTTCTTTAGCGATAATCCCTTTTACTGTCTCGATGAGATCTTCTCCATGATAACCTTGTTCCGGAAAAGGTACATCCTTACCTAAAAGATTCAGATAACGGGCTTCTAAAGAGAGAGCAAAATTATGGATTTGATTTCCCGCATCATTGATATAGAATTCCCGACTAACATCATAGCCAGCCATAGTTAAGAGGGAAGCCAGGCTATCACCTAAAGCAGCTCCCCGGGCATTTCCCATATGTAAAAGACCTGTGGGATTTGCACTAACAAACTCTACTTGAACTTTTTCACCTTGCCCTAGGTTAACATAACCATATTTGGAACCTTGGGAAAGGATTTCTGGAATAACACTATTTAACCAATTCTGATCTAAGCGAAAATTGATAAAGCCTGGTCCAGCAATTTCACAGGAAGATACCCAAGTACCTTCTTTATCTAAATGTTTAATAATGCTAGAAGCTATATCTCGAGGTGCTTTGCGAGCCTGCTTTGTAAGTACCATAGCCAAATTAGTGGCAAAATCACCGTGTTGAGCTTCCCGGGGTTTTTCTAAAACATAATTAGGAAGAGTATCATAATTCAGTTCGCCAGCAGCCTTAGCTTTTTCAGCCGCTTCACCGAGCCTTCTATAGAGAGTCTCTTGAATATCAATAAATATGCTCATTGAGGAGCATCCTCCTTTATAATAATTTCCAATGTATTTTGACTGAGTAGTTGCTCCTGGGAAAAAAGATTATATTTTAGACTAATATGTCCACCTTCCTCTGTCAAGCTAATCTCCATCTTTTCAGTAAGGACTTCTAAAAACAAAGTTCCATGAGGGGTTACATAAGCTGAACCATGAAGGACTCCTTCCTCAAAGGTAAGCTTATGGTCCACACTTCCCATACGATTAAGAGTGACTTTAGCTCTTTCTACCTTTAAGCTGGTAGTCACATCTTCCATCCCTGAAACTTGCGTGTCTTTATAAAGAATATAATAAACACCGCATCGATTATATAGATTTCCCTTGGTAAAAAAACTCATACTATCATCAGCGCCATCCTCAAGGATTTGAGCACTGTTAATTTGAATCAATACTTCCTTTGCCACCAGTATCTCCCTTCAACTAAGGATATCCTTTCCCATTTAACCTACCGTTCCTATAATCTACAGATTTTATTATATCTCAAACTTCTCCCCCTGTGTCCAAAATTCTTATAGCTATCTAGGAATAGTTCTTATCATATAGGAAGCAATTCCAAAAGAGAAAGAAATCCAATAAAAAACTCTAGGTGATAAATCTACTTACCACCTAGAGTATACCCTCTTTTCAAAGGATTTTATCTTTTTTATAGATTGTCCTTATCCTAAATAAAAACCTTCTACCTACTGAAGATATTCTCCCCGGGGACTCTTGATAATCCTTTGAATCTTTTCCTCGATTCCCGTTTCCCCATTGATATAAACTAAATATTCTTCATCCTTGTATATTCCTCGGAATTCATGGGCTAAGACTTCTTTGTTACCCATGACAGGAATAATGGCCAGTCTAGTCTCTTTAATCTGGAAGTCTTCTCGTAGCTTCTTCTTAGCTTGATCCAAGGTGTTCTTAGGAGTCAAGTCTCGCTTTTGATGATAAGCCCAATAAGGGGTAGAGTCATAGCCAATAATTTGGCCGTTGTCCAAAGCTACCATAATCCGTAATTTATCTGGATAAATCCTGACTCCATTTTCATCAAGAACATATTCCAACTGGAGGTATCCGCCAAAATCTTCGGTAGAGGTAAGAACCAAATTCCAACCTAGGGATCGTAAAGTTTGGGCTACTTTTTCTTTAGCTTCTTCATGTTTTAAATTTCGTTCATCAAGATCTCGCTGATCCCTAAAAATAAGCACTTCCCCGCCCCGTTTACTTACCGTTAGAAAAATGTCGTCATCTTCAAATACAAAAACTCCTAAAGGCCCTTGACTTACTCCGGAAAATTCTATCTCTATATCCTTGATACCTACTTTTTGCAAAAACTCCCGCGCTTTTTGCAAAGCATTTTCCTGGCTTACTTCTGTTTTAGGTAGTCCTAAAGGCTCCCTCACAGTCCGAGATTCATATTCACCTACATATGAAAAGGGTGGTAACTTTTGCAAACTAGCATTTAATTGATCTAAGCCAGAACGAACAGAACTAGCTGGACCCTCTGCCGAATCTGCTGAAGCTTCAGCTGTGCCGGGCTTTAGTAAGCTAACCATCCAAGTCCAAGGGTTAGTTTTATCTACCCAGGCTAGTTCATCCGTATCTACTCGATTAACTAGATCTTGCACATTTTCATTTACTAGCAAAAGTCGATCATGAATTTCTCCAAGAGTTTTTTCATCCTCATCTGTGGGGTTATACCCTAAAGAAACCCGATAAGCCATACTCCGGGTAAAGTCCCCTGCGCGATTTAAAAAATCGCTAACATAACTAAGACCGGCCTCATCAGCAGGAAGGAGGGATAAATTCTTCACGGCAGATTGGCTAAGACTACCAGCTTGACTTAAATAAAGAACTTTTTGTCCAGTAGTTGAGGCAACCTTACTCTTAGCTAAATCTGTTTCTAATTGATCTAAATGACTAGCAAAGTCTCGCAAAGAGCGATTATATTGATTTTCTGTAATATTTTTATGTTGAACTCCCTGGCGGTATCCTGTATAGCCCCAGGCCAGAGCGAGGACTAAGGCAATACTTAAAATGCCCAACCATGAATTTCTTCTCATTTCATCCCCTCCTAGCGGGTAAAGATGTGATTACCGATTTGCATGATCTGAGGTCTTGACCAAATGAATTTGTTTTTTGTCTTAGCTGGATTAAAAAAGAATAAGGCCCCACCAGTAGGATCTACCCCACTAATAGCTTCTTGGGCAGCTTTAATAGAAGAAGATGTAGGAGCCATATTGATTTGCCCGTCAGCAACACTAGAAAAAGCTAAAGGCTGGTAAATAATATCGGCAATGGTATTGGGGAAAGCAGGATCCTTTAAGCGATTTAATATAACTGCTGCAACAGCTACTTGTCCAACATAGGGTTCTCCCCGTGCTTCTGCACTTACACATCGAGCTAAAAGGTTGACATCGACATTTTTCGGTCCTACAGACTTTCCAGAGGCAGTGGTACTTTCACCAGTTAATAATTTCAAATCTTTAATAGTCTGGGGACCAGCAATCCCATCAACTCTTAAGCCCCGTTCCCGCTGATAACGTGTAACTGCAGCCTTTGTCTTAGAGCCAAATATTCCGTCAGCTTTACCGGCTACAAATCCCAAAGAATTCAATTTCCTTTGGAGTTCAGCTACATCCGGGCCTCTGGACCCATGACTTAAATTACGATCTCCTAATGCTCCACTTACGGTACTAACAAGAAGGAGGGTCATAAGGAGAGTAATTACTCCTAACCACATTTTCTTTTGATTGAGCATCCTGTTCACCTCACACTTTTGATTTCTCTTTTAGTGTGGCTAAGGAGTAAAATATTTATCCAAAAAAAAGAAAAATAAAAAGCCACCATTTTACTGGCGGCTTTTGAATTAATTCAAGCCTTCTTGATAAACAGCCCTAAAGGTGGAGACCGCTTTTTCAGAGTCAGCTTCAAAGCCCATTTCATTAAGAGTCTCTCCCACAAGTTCCATAGCTTTCACAAACATTTCCTCTGTAACATTGCCCATGTGGCCAATCCGGAAAGCCTTGCCTTTTAAATCAGCTAAAGCTCCGGCAACAACCATCTTTTTACTGGCTAATTTAGCCCGGAATTCTCCATCATCTACACCTTCAGGATATAAAATACAGCTTAAAGTGGGAGCCGCAACATCTTCAGAAGCTAAAGCCTTCATGCCATATTCAGCAAGGCCAGCTCTAACAGCTTTACCTAAAGCTAAATGCCTTTTATACCGATTAGTCAACCCTTCCCTCATGACCAATTCCAAGCCCTTTTCTAGAGCATAAATCATATTCACAGGGTGAGTAGCATAGTACTTACCGGGATCCTGCATGGTCGGGAGCCAACGGAGAATGTCCATATAGTAAGCATTTACTCTATCCATAGCTTTACGTGCCTCAATGGCTTTGGGGCCAAAAGCTACTATAGCCAGGCCAGGAGGAACTCCAATAGCCTTTTGGGATCCAGTCAGTATGACATCGATTTTATAATCTGGATGGCCGTATTCTTTGGACATATCCTCTTCGATTGCTGCAGATGCACAAACACCATCTAAAATAAACAGAGGACCGTATTTTTTTACTGCAGGAACCAATTCTTCCAGATTAGACATAACTCCCGTTGAGGTATCTGCATGGGTAACTGTAACAGCTTTATAACCCCCTTGAGCAAGTTTCTCCGTTACAGCGGAAACATCAACATGTTTGCCCCATTCAGATTGTACAACATCTACTTCGATGCCATAAGCTTTAGCTAAAGGGACAAAACGATCCCCGAAAAAGCCATGACTAACCACCAGTAGTTTTTCCCCAGGTGCTACTGTATTTACTATAGCCATCTCCATGGACAAAGTTCCGGAACCAGCTACGATAAATACTTCCCCATCAGTATTAAAAAGTTTCTTGGACATAGCCAAGGAATTTTTAAACTTCTCCACTAAACGGGGATCTGTATGGGCATAAGTTTCTTGTGCTAATGCTTCATATATTTCATCTACTACAGGAGTAGGGCCAGGTATAAGAAGCATTTCTTCATTAGGCATTTAATTATCCTCCTTAAATTCATCCACGAATTACTTTTTTAAATTAAACTTTATCTAATAAAAGGGATAATACCCTTATTTGTCGCCCTTTTATACTGTAAACCTTCAAACCTTTTCCTTTTTCGCTATAAAAGCCCTTTTTCCTGCCCCTTCCACCTAAATACATTGTATACATTAATGTTACTAGAATTGAGCGTTTCTTACTGTCCTTGGAAATGAAATTACATCTCGGATATTAGAAATACCGGAAAGGTACATAATCATCCGCTCAAAACCTAGCCCATAGCCTGCATGACGAGTACCACCGAATTTCCGCAATTCTAAATACCAATCATATTCTTCTTTGTCTAAACCTAATTCATCCATGCGCTTTTCTAAGTAATCCAAGCGTTCTTCCCTTTGACTACCTCCAATAATCTCTCCAACTCCAGCAACTAATAAATCCATAGCAGCTACGGTTTTATTATCATCATTTTGACGCATATAGAAAGCTTTAATATCTTTAGGATAATCTGTAACGAAAACAGGCTTTTGGAAAATCTTTTCCGTCAGATATCGTTCATGCTCTGTTTGTAAATCTAATCCCCATTCTACTGGGAATTCAAAGGATTCTCCTTTTTCCTTTAATAATTTAATTGCCTCTGTATAAGTAATCCGCACAAATTCTGAGTTTAAAATGTTCTCCAAACGAGCAAGGAGATTTTTATCTACAAATTCATTAAAGAAAGCCATTTCTTCTGGAGCATTTTCTAAAGCATATCCAATAAGGTATTTCATCATCTCTTCTGCTAAATCCATATTATCTTCCAAGTCAGCAAAAGCAATCTCCGGCTCAATCATCCAAAATTCCGCCGCATGACGAGGGGTGTTGGAGTTTTCCGCTCGGAAAGTAGGTCCAAAGGTATAGACATTGCGAAAAGCCATAGCATAGGCTTCCACATTAAGCTGACCGCTTACAGTTAGATTAGTTTCTTTACCAAAAAAGTCTTCGCTAAAATCTACCTTTCCCTCTTTGGTCTTGGGGATATTATCTAAATCCAAAGTGGTAACATGAAACATTTCCCCAGCACCTTCTGCATCACTACTGGTAATAATGGGGGTATGAACATAGACAAAGCCTTTCTCTTGGAAGAACTTATGAATAGCAAAAGATATTAGGGACCGAAGACGAAAGACCGCTGAAAAAGTATTGGTTCGAGGTCGAAGATGGGCAATCGTTCGTAAATACTCAAAAGAATGGCGCTTTTTCTGTAAAGGATAATCTGATGTACAATCTCCTTCTATGGTAATTTCTTGGGCTTTTAGTTCAAAGGGTTGTTTAGCTCCTGGGGATTCTACTAATACTCCCTTAATGATCAATGAGCTACCTGTATTCACTTTAGCGATTTCCTGGAAGTTAGGTAAATTTTCTTCAAAAACTACCTGTAAACCCTTAAAAAAAGATCCATCATTGATTTCAATGAATCCGAAAGCTTTAGACACTCGCAAAGTACGCACCCAGCCGGAAATCTGAATTTCCTGGTTTAGATATCTTTCAGTGTTACGATAAATAGATTTAATTAAGGTATTTTCCAC
>JAAZLD010000348.1 GCA_012799495.1 Desulfitobacterium sp.
CATCTTTAGTCCCAGCCATTTCCGAAGCAGTAGCCAAAAAACAACATCAAACGGTAGTTCTACGCAGTTCTCAAGCAATTAAGTTAACGATATTTATAGGAATACCTAGTTTAATGATCCTTTATTCTTTTGCTGAACCCTTAAGTGATGTTTTTAAGAGTAAGGAAACTTATACTTTACTCCAAGTATTAGCTTTAGGAGGAATCTTTGCTTATCTTCAACAAACTACCACGGGAATTTTACAAGGTCTTGGTAAAGTACAATTACCAGTGATCAATACTATCATTTCCGCTTTAATTCGCATCCCTTTGCTTTTTCTCCTGACTGGTTTACCCCATTGGGGTCTTAAAGGTACAGCTATAGCTTATGTAGTCGGTTTTATTATTTCTGCGTCTCTCAATTTAGGAGCTATTATTCACTTTACAGGGATGCCCATCAATCTCCGAGAGTTTCTCATTCTTCCTCTCATAGGAGGCATGGGAATGTTGCTTGTTTTCCGTCTTTTTCAGCCTCTCCTTAAGATTCATCCCTTATTGTTCTTAATTGTTATTGGGGTTGGCTCTATCTGCTATATATTAATCCTGCTCTTCAATGGTGGAATTGATAAAAATGATCTCCGTCGCCTTCCCTGGATAGGTAAGTTTTTCTGATTTTATTTCTCCAACCAACTTTTTATTTGAGCACCATATTGCCAATAAGTAAACAAAGTAGTTATCGCGACAAAAAGCAGGAGAAGAATTTTATAGATAAAAAACACCTTAATTACTGTTAGCATTGCCAATACTAAAGCGAAAATGGCCGGAAAAACCAAAAACTTCCAAGACCCTTTTTCTCTATTTCTTAGTTTCTTTGGGGAGGAAAAGACGAATATAAATAAAAAGAAATAAAATAAAAAAGTTCCAATAATCATTATAATTTCCTCACTTAACAAAAAAATTATTATTCTCCATATATTTTACACTATAATTATTGCGAATTGGTTAAAAATATAGATGCCCCAACAAAACAGATTGAAAGGAGATGGATATCTCATGGCTAGAAGAAATCGCTCCGGTGGCATTTTGCCAAAGTCTGTGTTGGATGAATTTAAAATGGAAGTTGCTAATGAATTAGGCCTAACTGAGAAAATTCAAACCCAAGGATGGGCTAATATGACTTCCCGGGAATGCGGTCATATCGGCGGACGTATTGGGGGAAGTATGGTTAAGGCTATGATTCGTAGGGCAGAAGAAAGCTTAAGGAATGGATCTACCTTATAATTAAGAGATACAAATAAACCTAGCTCCCTCATAAAAGTAGGAGTACAGTCAATCTGTACTCCTACTTATTTTGACTACAAATCTTTAAATATACTTTGGAATTCCTTTAGTTTAGCATAATCAGTCAAATCACTATGCATAGGTGTAATAGATACATACCCCTCTTGAACAGCGAATAAATCAGTTTCTTGATCAGTTTCTGGAGCCACATTACCTGCTTGCCAATAATACTCCCGTCCAAAGGGAGCCTTACGCAATTCGAAAACATTCTCATAGACCGCCTTACCAAGCTTAGTAATTTTTACTCCCTTCCAATCTTCTTCCGGAATAGCAGGTATATTGATATTGATTAAACCACCCTGTTGCAAAATCTTTTCCCGTTGTTCACTAAGAAATTTTGCTAAAAAGCGTGCCGCTGGCCGATAATCATTAGCAGAAAAACCAGCTAAAGAAATTGCCAAAGCAGGTATACCTAATAAAACCCCTTCCATTGCAGCTGAAACCGTACCTGAATAAAAAACATCCGTCCCCAAATTAGGACCATTATTGATACCAGATATTACTAGGTCGGGTTTGGGTATAATATCCCCTTGAATAGCTATCTTCACACAATCAGCAGGTTTACCACTTATTGCATACCCAGTACCTTTCTCTAAAGGATGTTCCGTGAGAAATAGAGGTTCAAAGAGGGTTATGGAATGGCCAGTTGCCGACCTTTGAGTATCAGGAGCAACTATATATAGTTCGTATTCCTCTTCCTCTTTTAAAACCTGGTACATAGTTTGAATTCCCTTGGCAAAATATCCATCATCATTCGTCAATAAGATACGCATCGAAACACTCCAATTTACTCTACTTCATAAACAGAAATGATCATATTTTCCTCTTTTTTTCTAAGGCCAAACATAAGTTTATGACCTTTCAGAGTTTTATTGAGAAAATCAACGACCTTATACATTTCTAAATTAGCCTGGACTTTTTGTGTAGCAATAAGTTCCATCTTTCCTTGTTGCTGTTCCATTTTCGTATTCCTCTACTCATAAAGTTCTCTTATTTAGTTCTAAATGACATCTTATGCACCTTTTATTGAAAATTCCCCTTATGGTTCTTTTCAGCAGAATCATTGTTTAATTAGAGCAAAACCTTCTGCTCTTGTAGCGCTATCTGTCTGAAAGATTCCTCGAACAGCTGAGGTTAAGGTCATAGAGCCGGGTTTCTTTACTCCCCGCATAGTCATGCACATATGCTCAGCTTCTACTACGACTAATGCTCCCCGAGCATTAAGTACATCCATGATGGAATCGGCAATTTGTCCAGTCAAACGTTCTTGTAGCTGAGGACGCTTAGCAAATCCCTCTACTACCCGCGCTATTTTAGATAATCCTGTAACTTTTCCTTTACGAGGTATATAAGCTACATGAACTTTCCCATAGAAAGGTATCAAATGATGTTCACACATTGAATAAAGAGGAATGTCCTTAACAATGATCATTTCCTCATGATCTTCAGAAAACTGTACATTCAAGTGCCGACTTGGATCATCATGTAACCCTGAAAAAACTTCCCGATACATGCGAGCTACTCTTTTAGGTGTATCCACTAGACCTTCACGGCTGGGATCTTCACCAATAGCTTCTAGTATCATTGTAACTGCTTCTTCGATTTTTTCCATATCAAAGCCCAAATTGTTCACTACTCCTCCCACCAGGACAATTTGAAAGTTTCAGAATTGTCATGTATTTCAAAATTATTGTCTATTATTATACCAGAAGTTTTGACAATAATCTCAATCAAAAGATAAGATATCACAACATTTTATCTCTATCAAGGACTCCATTACCTATAAATTGAAAAAGAAAAAAGGCTTACGCCTTTAAATTTATAATTAGGTTTCCCATTATGCTAGTTTTAATGCTCTATTAAAGCAATCAATCGCCACTTGATACTCTGATAAATTTTCATAAATATTACCAAGCAAGATCCAACCTTCAGTATGGTCGGGGGCAATTTTTAATAGTTCTTCTAAGGTTTCCATACCCTTTTCCCAATTACCCTTTTGCACATGGCAAACAGCCAGATTATACAATATTAAAGGATTCCCCTTGGCTAAGGTAAGTGCTTCTTGATAATATTCAGCAGCTTTCCTACTTCTCCCTAAATGGACTAATGTATAAGCCATATTATTCAAAAGAATTGGATCAGTTTGACATTGATTGTAGGCAAGCTCCTGTAACTTCAATGCTTCCAAAGATTTGTCCATATTCTGGTATATAGCAGCTAGGTTGCATAGGGAATCATAATGGGCAGGATCATGTTTTAAGACTTGACGATAAAAACGAATACCTTTTTTTAATTGGTTGACTTGAACATAGCAATAAGCTAAGCGGGCTCTGAGATCATCATTTTCACCAAAACGAAGGGCTTTCTCAAAGGCATGAATTGCTTGGGGAATCTGTTCTAGTTGAAGATGAGTCTCCCCTTTCATTTCCCAGTATATATGGTTATGGGGTTTTAACTCACAACATCCTTGAAAACAACGCAAAGCTTCCAAGTTTTCTCCATGATAGGCGTAGATTGTTCCCAAACGATAAATATTCTCAACCTTTTTAGGATTAGTTCTTATAGCTTGATTTAATGAATTTACTGCTCCCCGCCAGTCTTCTATTTCTAGCAAACAATCAGCTTGTAATTCCAAATACTCCCCTCGCCCTGGCTCAATGGAAAGGGCTTTTTGTAAACAAGTCAACCCTTCTTGAATCAATCCTTGTCCATAGTAACAACAAGCCAAAAGATATTGTATTTCTCCTTCTTTTTCAGGAAACCTTCCCCATATCCTATCCAAATAATCCCTGGCCTCTTGGTACGCTTCTAATTGGATAATCTTTTTTACAACCTCCAAAAGAGGCTTGTCCTCTTCTTGATTTAATAAATTCAGCCAAAATTCCAAGGATTTATTTTCATTACCAATAAGAAAATAGGAGATAATTTTGAAGCGGGTAGACCAATTATATTCATGGAAAGCTCTTTTTCCAGTAGCTAATGGAAACATAAGAGATCGCTCCTTTATCCATTTTTTGGATATTTTCGCGAAACCCTTAGATAATTCCTTTCTAACTCTTTAAGAAAATTCCGTCAAATAAGGCTAGAAAAGCCATCTCATCTTACAAAGTTTTGATCTAACTTAACTTCATGTACTAACGTTAGGCAAAAAGCACGTTATTCCAACGTGCTTTTGCATTCTTTACAATACCCAAAAAATTTTAGATCATGATCTACTATCTGAAATTCATTACGTTTTTCTATTTCTTTTTCCAAGTTATCCAAAAGATCGTCGTCAAATTCGGAAACCTGGCCACATTCTAAGCAAATTAGATGATGGTGGTGGTGCTCATCTTCCCCGGAAAACTCATAGCGAATACGTCCATCACCAAAGTCATTTTTTTGTAGAATTTCTAACTCGGCTAAAAGTTCCAGTGTGCGATAAACAGTCGCTAAACCTATATCAGGATACTCATCCTTTACTATCATAAAGGTTTCTTCAGCACTCAGATGGCGATCTCCATGTTCCAAGAAAGCTCTCAGAATACTTTGCCTTTGAGGGGTTATTTTATAAGAATTGAGACGTAAAATATCACAGATCTTATTGTATTCATCCTGCTGCTTGTTTTTTTTGGTCATGCTTACCCCCCTTTACTCAGACATTTCATCTTGATAAAAGAGATTTCAGCTTCAA
>JAAZLD010000349.1 GCA_012799495.1 Desulfitobacterium sp.
AGAAGCAGTAAATATACCTGTTATTGGTGCCGGAGGCATTATGAATGGTAAAGATGTGGTAGAGGCCCTTCGTTTGGGAGCTGATGGAGTTCAGATGGGTACTCGGTTTGCCCTAAGCGAGGAAAGTAGTGCAGCTGATTCCTGGAAGGAGCATGTTCTTAAGGCTAAAGAGTCTGATATGGTATTGATTCAAAGCCCTGTAGGATTACCAGGAAGAGCTATTAGAAATTCTTTTACTACAGCTATGGATGAAGGATCTGATGTCCGCCGTAAAGGCTGTGATCAGTGTTTAAAACAATGTGAGCGAAACTTTTGTATTATGGAACGTTTAGTAAAAGCTCAGCAGGGAGATCTTACCGAAGGGTTAGTTTTTTCTGGTTCCGAATTTTCCCGGATCAAAAAAGTCCAATCTGTACGGGAAATTTTCGAGGATATTAAAAAAGAGATACTCCAAGCAGAGTAAGGGGGATGAATATGGATAAAAAGAGAGTAGTTATTACAGGTATGGGAATAGTTTCTCCTTTAGGCAATGCTCTAGAAACCTTTTGGGGGAATCTTGAAGAAGGGAAATCTGGCATAGATCTTGTCACAAGATTTGATGTTAGCAATATGCCCACTAAAGTGGCTGCAGAGGTTAAAGACTTTGATCCCAATCAGTGGTTAGAAAGAAAAGAAGTCCGTCATATGGATAGATTTGTTCATTTTGCTATGGCAGCTGCTAAAATGGCTGTTGACGATTCTCAATTAGATATAGAAGAGTTAGATAAAAAACGGTGTAGCGTCATTGTTGGTACTGGTGTAGGTGGAGTGACCACCTTGGAAACTCAAAAAGAAGTCTTGATGAATAAAGGTCCCGGGAGAGTAAGTCCTTTCTTTGTTCCCATGATGATTTCTAATATGGCTGCAGGGCATATTTCTATTGCCTTTGGTTTTCAGGGTACCAGCCATGCAGTTATAACAGCCTGTGCTTCCGCTACTAATGCTATTGGAGAAGCTATGCGGCTTGTTCAGCATGGGTATGCTGATGTTGTATTGTGCGGTGGCACAGAGGCTCCTATTGTTCCTTTAGCCTTTGCTGGCTTTTGTTCCATGAGAGCTATGTCTACTGAAACAGAGAACCCTCAAGAAGCTTGTCGGCCCTTTGATAAAAGACGCTCTGGTTTTGTTATGGGAGAAGGAGCTGGGATACTGGTTATCGAATCATTAGAACATGCCCAAAAGAGAAAGGCACGTATTTATGGGGAGTTGGCTGGTTACGGTAGCACCTGTGATGCTTACCATATTACCTCACCGGCACCAGGGGGAGCGGGAGCTGTTCAGTCAATGAAAGAGGCTTTAGATAGTGCAAATATAAAACCAGAGGAAGTGGATTATATCAATGCCCATGGTACTGGGACAAATGCAAATGATGTAAATGAAACAGAAGCTATTAAAGAACTCTTTGGCGAGGCAGCCTCTAAAGTAGCAATTAGTTCTACCAAGTCAATGACAGGACATCTCTTAGGAGCGGCGGGAGCAATTGAGGCCATTGCCTGTACTTTGGCTATCAATAATGGAATTATTCCACCTACTATAAACTATGGTGAACCAGATCCCCACTGTGACCTAGACTATGTACCCAATAAATCTAGGAAAAAAGATTTAAAAATTGCCCTCTCAAATACTTTTGGTTTTGGAGGACATAATGCTACAATTGTAGTTAGGAAGTTTTAAATTAAGGAGTTATGAGCGGTGGAGAAAAATAGTAAGGGTATGACTAAAGAGAAAAGTAAATCCCCAAAAAAATCAAAGAAAAAACATTACTATCGGGGAAACAACTTGAGATGGGGTTCTGTTGGTCTTAAATTAGCTAAACGACTAGAGTTAGACAGTCCCCCCAATCGTTTATTCACTACCGCTTTAACTCATCCTTCTTACTTGTTCGAAAACCCACAATCTGGACTAGAAAACAATCAAAGATTGGAATTTCTAGGAGATGCTATTTTGGATTTTGTAGTAGCTGAATATCTTTATCTCAATTTTCCGGAAAGACCCGAAGGTGAATTAACAAAAATGAGGGCAGCTGTTGTTAATGAAAGTACACTTGCTCGCACAGCCTTAAAAATATCCTTAGGTGATGAATTGCTTCTAGGAAAAGGAGAACAGGCTTCGGGAGGAAGAGAAAGACCCTCTATTTTAGCAGACGCTTGGGAGGCTATTGTAGGAGCTGTTTATTTGCAATATGGCTTCCAGGAAGCTAAGCGGATAATACTTACCTTATTAAAAGATGAGATTGCTCAAGTAGCTAAAGGTAATTATGGTGATTACAAAACTATGCTCCAAGAAAGAGCGCAAAAAGATGAAACAGAAGTAACCTATCGGATTTTGGCTGAGGAAGGACCGGATCATAACAAGTTGTTTACTGCCGGAGCTTTTCTGCAGGGAAATCTACGGGGTAAAGGGGTAGGAAGAACAAAAAAAGAAGCGGAACAGCGGGCTGCCCAGCAGGTTTTAGATGAATTAGAAGAACTTGAGGGGCGGGGGAGGGATAGTAATGACAAAGAGTAAATCCTTCCCAGTGTTTTTAAAATCTATTACTATCCAAGGGTTTAAGTCCTTTGCGGATCGTGTGAAACTAGAATTAGGTCATGGCTTAAGCGTAGTGGTAGGTCCCAATGGTAGTGGTAAAAGCAATGTAGCAGATGCTATTCGTTGGGTCTTAGGAGAACAAAGTGCCAAAACTCTCCGGGGCAATAAAATGGAAGATGTGATCTTTGCCGGAAGTTCTGCTAGAAGACCTGTGGGGATGGCAGAAGTCTCCCTGGTGTTTGATAATTCTACAGGAATTTTTCCTTTAGAATTTCAGGAAGTTACAATTACCCGTCGTGTCTATCGAGATGGCGAGGGACAATACTTCATCAATAAAACCCAATGCCGCCTCAGAGATATTCAAGAATTATTCATGGATACAGGTGCAGGGAAGGAAGGTTTCTCCATTATTGGCCAGGGAAGAGTAGAAGAGATCCTTAATCAAAAAGCTGAAGAGCGGCGAACTTTAATTGAAGAAGCTGCCGGGATTACTAAATATCGCTTACGCAAACGGGAAGCTCTTAAACGTTTGGATGATACGGAACGAAACTTAGAAAGATTACGGGATATTTTAAATGAAATTGAAGGGCAAATAGAGCCTCTTTCTATTCAAGCGGCTAAAGCCCAAGAAGCTATGGATCTAGCTGCCCAACAAAGAGAACTGGAAATCCAGGTAGTCCTTGGAAGCCTTCAAGAAGTCGGAGGAAAACTAAAATCCGGGACTCAAGAGGTTAAGGATCTTCGTTTAGATTTAACGTCTATTTCTGGGGAAATTAATAAGGGAGAAAGTAAAAGTATTCAATATAAAGTTCAACTCAATGAACTAGAAGAGAGAATTCAAAACCAACAAGAATCTAACTACATCTTGGAGCAAAAACTTAATAATATCGGCCAGGAATTGCGAGTTAGCCAAGAACGAGAGAGCTATCTCGGGGAAAAAATAAATCGTGCTTCAAATGAGGTTTTAGATTTTGAAGAAAAGGTAGAACAGTCTAGAAAAGAATTAGAAGCTCTAGAGGGAAGAAGGAATCTTTTACTGAAAACCATCCGAGAAAGTCGCAAATCTTTAGAACAAGTTGAAGAAAACTTGGCCAAGGCAAAAGAAGATGGCGGAATAGAGGATACGGAAAAATTTCGTAAAAATTTAAAAGAAACTCAGGACCAACTTGCTAATATTCTTTCTTTATTAAATCAAAACCAACAAGAGTTACGCTCTTTAGAAGCATCAAAGAAGGAATTAGTTGATGAAAAAAATAACAAGGAAGAAACTAAGGATTCCTATTTAGAACAATCTCAACTTCTAAGAGATCAGATAAGGGCTCTAGAAGATTTAGAGCAGCAAGGGAGAAAAGGGTGTAAAACCCTGGAAAAAGAGCTTAGTAACTTGCGGCAACAGTATGAACTTATATCTCAGGAGTATAGCAATTGGCAGCGTTCTCTAGAGAAAAAACAGGCCCATTATCATGCTTTAAAGAATTTAGAAGATAATTTAGAAGGTTATAGCCGTGGCGTTCGAGAGCTAATAAAGGCCAGGAAAAATCAATTAACTTTTTCTCAGGAGATTTGTGGTACTGTAGGCGAACTTATTCAAGTAGAAAAAACATACGAAACAGCAATAGAAATAGCTTTAGGTCAAGGGATCCAAAATATTGTTACTACAACTGAAAGGGCTGCTAAAGAAGCAGTTAACTATCTTAAGACGAAGAAATTAGGCAGGGCTACTTTCTTACCTTTAGATGTTATTCGTGGAGGGAGATTAACTATCCCCTCAGAGGTAATAGAAGATTCAGGTTTTCTAGGTATTGCCGTGGACCTTATTTCTTTTTCTGAAAAATATCGCAAAGCTGTAGAATCTCTTTTAGGAAGAATTATTATAGTTCGGGATATGAATGCAGCCACAGGGATTGCCCGTAAAATGGGCTATCGTGCTCGTATAGTTACTTTAGATGGAGATCAAGTTCATCCTGGAGGTTCTTTAACAGGAGGTAGTTTGCAAAAGAGAGGATCCAACCTTTTAGGCCGCTCTAGGGAGATTCAAACTTTAGAGGAAGAAATTAGTAGCTTACTTTCAAAAGGAAAAGAAATGCAGAAAAAAGGGGAAGAATTAGCTACTCAAGTTAAGAAAACGGAAGAAACCTTAACTAAGGAAATCCAGACAATCCAAAAATACAAAGAAGAATTGGCTGTACTACGAACTCAAGAAAAAAACTTGCTAGAGGAATTAGTCTTACGAGTGGAAGCTGAAATTCAGATTCTCAACACTCGTCTATCTGTTTTACAGGAAAGAGAAAAGGAGTTAGAAGAACAAGCAGATCAGTTGCAAATAGAAAAAGAAAGATTATCTAATGAAGTGAAAAAAGGGGAGGAAAACCTCAGAAACCAAGAGGAAAGAAGTTATCAGGCTCGTCTAGAAGCTGAAAAACTTCAAGAAACCCTTACTCGGGAAATGGTCCAAGGAGCCAGGTGGGAACAAGAACTTGAGCAAGGTGAAAAGAGAATTAAAGAGGTAGAGGAGTTTTTACAAGGAAGCCAAGAGGCTCTTAAGGAGAAAAATATAGAACTAGCTCAATTGCAAGAGAATAAAAACACTCTCCATGGTGAGCAAGAAAAATGGGAAAGTGAAAAGAGAGAGCTAGAGGAAAATTTATTCCAAGCTCAGGAAAAACTAATCACTTTACGGAAAGAACGAGAAAATATCTCTAGAATCATAACGGAACAGGAAGAAGAAATTTCTCACCAACGTCAAGAATGTCAAAAGCTCGAAAATAAAATTCATAATTTAGAGATAAAAATTGCTCGCTGGGAAACAGAGTGGGAAACTCATTCTAAGCGTTTAGAGGAAGAATTCCAGTTAACAGAGGAAGAAGCCCTTGCTTACCAATGGGAAGGTGAGTATAAAGAGCTTAGTACAAAGCTTCAAGAAATAAAAAGGCGCTTAGATAGCCTAGGCCCTGTTAACCAGGCAGCTATTGAAGAATATCCTAAACTCCAGCAGCGTTATGATTTTCTTTCTGAACAGAAGGAGGATTTAGAAGAAGCCCAAACCTCCTTACACACTTTGATCGGAGAACTAGACAAAACCATGTCTGAGAGATTTGCTGAAGGTTTTAGAGGAGTTAACGAGGCATTCCAGGTAGTCTTTAAAGAATTATTTAATGGGGGCCATGCAGAGTTACGCTTAGTAGAACCGAAAAACCTCTTAGAAACAGGGGTAGAAATCATCGCCCAACCGCCAGGTAAAAAACCTCAACTTTTATCCCTACTATCGGGAGGGGAAAGAGCCCTTACTGCCATCGGTTTACTTTTCGCTTTATTGCGAGTTAAACCTAGTCCCTTCTGTGTTTTAGATGAGATTGAAGCCTCCTTAGATGATGCCAATGTTAAGAGATTTGCTCAGTATATTCGACGTTTATCCCATTCTACTCAATTCTTAGTGATTTCTCACAGAAAAGGAACTATGGAAGCGGCAGATGTTCTTTATGGTATTGCCATGGAAGAGTCTGGTGTATCTAAGTTGCTGACAGTTGAATTGGCAAATGAAAACGAAAGTGCGATGATCAGTTAAGGGTAAAATATGGAATTGATATTAGAGTTGATCCCATTTAAAACTAATAAAGGCTAAAATGAAAAAGATTAGAGTCCAAGATATATGGCATAAGTGTAGCCGAATATCTTGGGCTCTTTTTATTTTAGATTTAAATAAAGGAAAATAATGCTTACTTAGAAAGTGTAGCAATAGACATGAAGGCTTAATAATCTGATAACGAGCTTAAATAGATAATGCAAGAATGAGGAAAAAGTTAACCTAGACTAACATTGAAGGGAGTAATCTTAATGGACTCACAAGATATCACTTCTTTATCCCGTTTAAAGAAAGGTGAAAAGGCCTATGTAGTTGATTTGGGACTAAAAGGATTAATGCGTCGTCGAGTTTTGGACTTAGGGATAGTTCCAGGAACTATTTTACAATGTGTAGCTATGGCACCTTCGGGAGATCCAGTAGCCTACTTAGTGCGGGGTACAGTTATTGCCATAAGAAATGAGGATGCAAATTTCATTCAGGTAAGAGCTACCTAACTATAGATAGATTAGAGGTGTAGAAAAATTGGTACTTAAAATAGGTGATAAAACCAGAGCCTTGGAAAAACGAGGCCGGGTACAAAGAGAGATGTTTGGTATTCATACCAAAGGGCAAGAATGGGTCATCGCTTTAGCGGGCAATCCCAATGTGGGAAAAAGTACAGTTTTTAATTCCCTGACTGGTTTACGCCAACACACTG
>JAAZLD010000350.1 GCA_012799495.1 Desulfitobacterium sp.
CTCCAGCAGCTTGAGGTGCCTTGGTTCCTTGGCGAATAGTCCAAGCTCTAACCTCTACTTGTCCAGCAGTGAAGTAAGTCATTAAACCAAGTAAATGATAGGCTCCACGAATAAGCCGATCAAGGCCTGATTCCTCTAGGCCAAGTTCTTCTAAAAATCCTTCTTTCTCATCATCCTCTAGTTCAGCAATCTCTGCTTCTAGCTTAGCACAGACCACTACCACCTCAGAATTTTCACTTGCTGCTATCTCCTTAACCTTTTGAACATAAGGGTTTTCTTCAGGATTAGCAATCTCTTCTTCACTAACATTAGCAGCATAGAGTACGGGCTTCATACTTAATAGAGGGAAGGATTTTAAAAGCTCTAATTCCTCTTGAGAGTATTCTAAAGTCCGTGCTGCTATCCCTTCCTCTAAGGCTTTCTTGATCCGGTTAAGAAGAGAAACCTCCATTTGTGCCTTTTTATCACCAGACTTTAAAAGCTTAGCAGTGCGCTCTAAACGCTTTTCTACACTTTCCATATCTGCCAAGATAAGTTCAAGTTGAATTGTATCAATATCTCGCTTGGGGTCTACACTACCTTCGACGTGAACTACATTAGTATCTTCAAAACAACGAACTACATGAACAATAGCATCCACTTCCCGAATATGGGAAAGAAACTTATTACCTAACCCTTCGCCTTTACTAGCTCCTTTAACTAAACCAGCAATATCCACAAATTCAACAGTTGCTGGAAGGATTCGCTCTGGTTGGACAATCTCCGCTAATGCTTGGAGACGATGATCAGGTACATTGACTATCCCCACATTAGGATCAATGGTACAAAAGGGATAGTTAGCCGCTTCAGCACCTGCTTGAGTGATAGCATTAAATAATGTTGACTTACCAACATTAGGTAAACCAACAATTCCTGCATATAATGTCATTTATTATAACCTCCACTTATATTACCTCTAAGATTATATTGAATGTTCTGGCTTGGTGCAAGTATTCCTCTCTATTTAATCATTATTATCTTCGGCCTTTTTTATTATTTCCTTAAGTCTTCGCTCTAATTTTACTCTAGGGATCCAAGCTTGATGTTGGCAGCCTAAACATTGAATACGAAAATCCATTCCTGTACGGACTACTTTCCAATCAGTACTACCACAAGGATGAGGTTTGCGTAAACGAATATGATCACCTATTTGCAAAGGAATCATTTTTGATACCTCCTATTTTTCTTAAAATCATCAAGATTTAATATTAAGTAGAAATTTATAGATCTACATTATAGGGGTTAGGAAGCATTTCTCTCCAATCTAAGGGAAGATCAAAATCTTGAAAGTCTAAATCTAAAGGTAGAGCAAGATTCTCCAAAAGGTTAAGCTGCAAGAACTCTTGGATTAAGGTAAAGGAATTAAGGAGATGGGGATAGATAATAGAGGTCCTTACAGATTCTAAACCTCCATTGGAAGTTATAAAAGAGATTATAGGGGAAAGCAAACCAAAAAAGATTGCCAAACCTAGGAAAGAAACCAGTCCTCCAACTAAAAAACCGCCGCCCCTATTGATAGTTCTCTTAAAAGTTCCTAAAGTACTTAGAATAATACTTGCAATTATCTCACCGATTATAATAACTATAATAAAGATCAAGAAAAAGGAAATTATACTCATTATACTACTTGTTAAGGACTGAGTAAAAGTTCTGGCAATGGTTTCTAGTACTCCTGAGGAATACAATTGCAAATCTGGAAGTTGAAAGTCTTCGAGGAAAGCTGCAAATTCTTTAGGTAAGATGGAAAAAATACTTTCCAAAGCTTGTTCTTGAGATTCCCCTGCTCTTTTTTCCACAAGGGAAAGTACTCTACCATAGATAACTTTTTCTATCCAAATATTGAGACTAGTTTTAGTTTCTAACCATACTTTAACTAATTGGTAATTCCTTGCGGCCAAAATTAATCCGATAATATTGCATCCCAGACTAATTATCCCTGAAATTAATCCTTTGCGAAATCCTTGGATTGCTCCAAAAAGGATAATTATAAATATTAAAATATCAAAAGGATTCACAATTCCCGTTCACCTCCAGATTACTTTTCAATTATTTAATTATAAATGATCCTTTTTATCTAGGAAAGAAAAGAAGCACCCTTTAGGGCGCTTGATAAAAGGATTTTGAGTCTTCAAAAATATTAAAAATTTAAGAAATAAGCTCATAGCCTTTTGCAACTAGCTTATCTTTTACTTCATCCACTCGCTCTCCATTTAGCCGACATAAGATTTGCACTTTATTATCTCTTAAATGATAGACAGCTAAACTGGTAATATTCACATCATATTCCTTAATTATAGAAGCTAATTCTCCCATTACTCCAACTTCGTCTTTTGTCTCAATAACAAAACGTTGGCCAGGACTGCGGAAACCCATAATATCTAAAAATGTATCAAAAATATCCGTTTCTGTAACGATACCTACCAGTTTATCATCTTCTACAACAGGCAAGGCCCCAATACCATGATTACGCATTAATAGGGCAGCCTCTTCGATCTTACTATCAGGTGAACAGGTGATCACCTTTTTCACAGCTACATCTCTGATAGGGGTTTTCCCAACTAAATAGTTCAATTCAAAAATACTGAGTGTTGTTGCGGGAGAAGGAGATACTTCTCTTAAATCTCCATCAGTAACAATACCTACGAGCTTGCCCTTTTCTACTACTGGAAGCCGGTTAATTCCCTTTTCACGCATAAGGGCCATGGTATCAGCTATATTATCATCTGGGCTAACTGTAAATACACGTGTGGTCATAAATTGCTTCACATACATAAAACCACCCTTTCTTTCAACACTCATACCTGACCTAATTTAGAAATATTTGAGCATCTTATTACTTTAGTATTCGACCTTTCTATTATATCTTCCTTCAATAGCCAAGGTAATTTTTGCTAAAAACTTTTACCCTCCTAGATAAGCCTTCCGAACTTCTGGACTTTCGGATAATTCTTTAGCATCACCAGAAAGTACAATACGGCCAGTCTCTAGAACATAAGCTCTATGGGCGATAGATAAGGCCACATGAGCGTTTTGTTCTACCAAAAGAATTGTAGTGCCACCAGAGTTAATAGTCTCTATAATAGAAAATATCTGTTTCACAAGAATAGGAGCTAGTCCCATAGAGGGTTCATCTAAAAGTAAAAGCTTAGGTTTGGTCATTAAAGCTCTACCCATGGCTAACATCTGTTGTTCCCCACCAGAGAGGGTACCCGCTAATTGGCTTCTCCGCTCTTGTAAACGGGGAAAAAGATCAAAGACATACTCTAAATCCTTTTTAACCTCATCTTTATCTTTACGTAAAAAAGCTCCTAATTCTAAGTTTTCCATAACGGTCATCTGGGAAAATACTCTTCTACCTTCAGGAATTTGAGCAATTCCTCTCTCTACAATTTTTTGTGGAGGAACAGTGTTGAGAACTTCACCATTTAATTTTACTTCCCCTTGTTTAGGACGCAAAAGACCAGAAATAGTTTTGAGGCTGGTGCTTTTTCCTGCACCATTAGAACCAATTAAAGTAACTATTTCCCCTTCATTAACTGTTAAGGAGATTCCTTTTAGAGCATGAATGGCTCCATAATAAACATTTACATCCTCAAGTACTAGCATTATAGAGCCTCCTCTCCAAGATATGCTTCGATAACTTTGGGGTTATTCCTAATTTGTTCTGGATTCCCATGGGCAATAATAGTACCATAGTCCAACACATAAATTCGTTCACAAACGCCCATAACCAGAGACATATCGTGTTCAATAAGTAATATAGTTAATTGAAATTCTTCTCGGA
>JAAZLD010000351.1 GCA_012799495.1 Desulfitobacterium sp.
CAGATGGATTTTGCCTCGGTAGCTCAGTCGGTAGAGCAGAGGACTGAAAATCCTCGTGTCGGCGGTTCGATTCCGCCCTGAGGCACCACTTTGTAAAAAGAGGGTAGCATTACCCTATGAAGGCCATATTTTATACTTCCAGTTTCCAGGGGTTGATAACATTACTCTGAGAATTGGAGATATGAAATATGGCTTATTTATTGGCAAAAGATGGTCTACTTTTGTCACTATTGTCAATAGATATGAAATAGGATAAACTATACTGTGGACTGACCATCCATATTTTTCTTGGCATATCAGAAAGTAATTGTAGGTGTATAAGGTCAAATGAATAAAAATGGGAGGAAATCCTGTGAAGTTGCATAAAATCCTGGTGATGGCTACCCTATTGGTAGTGTTATTGTTAGCTGGCTGCAGCTCCCTTGATGACGCTGTAGTACAGGCTAAAAAGGTAGTGCCAGGGGATTGGCAGGTAGTCCATACCCAGCAAGTACAAAGTGAGGCTAGCATCGTTTTCTATATCAATAATAGTGAACTAGGGGCAGGCCTCTTTAAGAAAGATGGCTTTGGTTGGAAATGGCTAGGTAGTGGCATAGGTTCTTTGGTCACTTACCCAGAGGGATTATCATGGCGTTATGCTGAGTTGGGAGATAAAGGCACTAAGGTCTATCTCTATTATGGCTTTATTTCTAATCCAGGTATCGAGAAAGTGGAAGTCAGGACAACTTGGAAAGAAGTTGCTCAAGCTCAAATTATCGAATACGGAGATGAACGTATTTGGTATGCACTGATAAGCAAATCCCAAGTTCCCTCTGTAGACGCTACTATTACGGGCTATGGTGAAAATGGTAAGATTCTTTACCTTTTCGACCGACCAAAAGAAAGTTAAGCTGGACTATAATATTTTGCTCTTCAACTTGTCCTCATGATATAATGAGTCACGAATTCGATTA
Source organism: Desulfitobacterium sp. (assembly GCA_012799495.1). Classification (GTDB taxonomy): domain Bacteria; phylum Bacillota; class Desulfitobacteriia; order Desulfitobacteriales; family Desulfitobacteriaceae; genus Desulfitobacterium. Next base: position 954 of record JAAZLD010000351.1, read on the forward strand.
AGGAGAGGAGGCTGCTAAGATGGCAAAACATATTCAAACAATTGTTAAAGCTAACTTAAGTGAAACAGTAAAAACAGGTGGTTGTGGTGAATGCCAAACTTCCTGTCAATCTGCCTGCAAAACTTCTTGTACCGTAGGTAATCAAGTTTGTGTTAAATAGTCCATTAAGGCACACAGAATGATGTTGTTGAAGAATTGGACATAATTTGAACATAGGTCGTTGAGAACCCACCTGTTTCAGGCGGGTTCTGTTTCTATTTTGCTAAGAAGGGAAAGAAAATCCATATGTTCCTAGAGGGATATGCTATAGAAAAGAATGTTCATACTTATCGTCAAGGAGATCTGAAGATAGCTTATGATGTTAATTCAGGATCTCTTCATGTATTAGATAATGCTACATTTTCCATAATTAAGACATTAGAAAAAATGCAAAGGGAAGGAAGAAAGCTTTCCCCTAGAAATATCTGGTCAGAGCTGAAAGAGCATTCTCCGAAAATAACCCAAGAAGAAGTAGAAGAAATTCTTCGGGAAATGGAAGAATTGGCTCAAGAAGGAATCCTTTTTTCCAAGGTAGTAGAAGAAAAAGCTCCAATCTACCCTTCTCAACCTATTGTTAAGGCCATGTGTCTCCATGTAGCCCATGATTGCAACTTGCGTTGCAGCTATTGCTTTGCTGGCACAGGGGCTTTTGGTGGAGAACGTGGTTTAATGGATTTAACAACGGGAAAAAAAGCTATAGATTTTCTCCTAGAGGCTTCCGCCCATCGCAAACACTGTGAAATTGATTTCTTCGGCGGAGAGCCCTTAATGAATTTTTCCGTAGTTAAGGAACTAGTAGAATACGGTAAAAAGGCAGCCCAAGAGAAGGGTAAGACCATAAAGTTTACTTTAACAACCAATGGAGTGCTCCTTACTGAAGATATCCAACAATATTTAGAGGAAGAAGATATTAGTGTAGTTTTAAGTATCGATGGTCGACCTAAAGTCCATGATCGGATGCGTCCTAATCTTGGCGGTAAAGGAAGCTATGACCAAGTTCTTCCTCGCCTCCAGCAGTTTGTGGAAAAAAGACCAGATAGTTCACCATATGCAGTGGGCACATATTACTATGCTCGGGGAACCTATACTAGTTATAATTTGGATTTTGATAAGGATGTCACTCACCTTCTAGATCTAGGGATAAAGCGAGTCTCTTTAGAACCGGTAATTGCTCCTCCTGATCAGCCTTATGCTTTAGTAGAAGAAGATCTTCCCGAGATCTTCCAAGCATATGATCGTTTGGGAGAAGAGTTATTAGCTCGTCGCCAAAAAGGAGAGGAATTTAGCTTTTTCCATTTTAATGTCGCCTTAGATCAAGGGCCCTGTTTACCAAAGCGCCTTTCAGGCTGTGGAGCAGGCCATGAGTATGTGGCTATTTCCCCGGAAGGAGATCTTTATCCTTGCCACCAATTTGTTGGTCAAGAAGAGTTTAAAATGGGGAGCCTAAATGATGAACAAATTAAACTTAATCCCCGAATGGTAGAAGAATTTCGGTCAGCCCATGTTTATAATAAAGACAAATGCCGAGATTGCTGGGCAAGGTTTTCCTGTAGTGGTGGATGCCATTCTGCTAACCATGCTTTTACCAACTCTCTTGATGAAGTTTATGATTTGAGCTGCGCTTTCCAGAAGAAGCGCTTAGAAGTTGCTTTATATTTAAAGATTAAAGAAGAAATGATAAAGTCCTTATAAACCTCCTTAGCAATCGCGTAAGTGGCAGGTGGACTAACATTTCTCCAGGTGCTAAAATTAAATTGTTATTTGATTTGAAGGGGGCATTAGCCAGTGCGAAAAAAGCATCAAAAGGCTGTTGTTTACACAATTGTCGGGGCACTAATTGTGAGCTTGATAGTTACTATGGTTCCCTTTATGGGAGGATTTACGGGAAGTAGTAATAACAATTCTTATGAAGGATATATCAAATCCTTAGAGGAGACCTTAGCCCAGAACCCTGAGGATAAGGATACTCGTTTGAACTTGGCCAATCTTTATTATGATTGGGGCATGCAGACATATTTCAATGGTTCAAAGGAAGAAGCTAATAATCACTTTGAAAAAGCCATCGCTAACTATGAAGAGGTTCTCAAAGAAGGCCAAGATGTAAATGTACTAGTGGACATGGCCACAGCTGCCTTTTATAGTGAGAAAAATGAACTAGCAGAAGAAAAGTTTCAGGAAGCCTTAGAAATACAACCGGATTTTCTTAACGGTTTGTATAACTATGGAGTTTTCCTTATGTATGCCAAAGAAGATTTTGGTGGGGCTATTGCCCAATGGGAAAAAGCCTTAGAAAATGAGAACCTTTCTGAGGAAGTAAAAGCTAATTTACAGCAAAATATTCAGATAGCTCAGCAAATGATCCTAGAGAATTTTGAAGAGACAGGAAATCTTCAAGGTACTGACTCTCCCGCAGATCCAGAGTGATAAATAGGGTTTTAAAATCAGTTACTCTATGGAATTTAAGAGAGATAAATAAAGTAGATATCAGTAGATATTATTTAAATAGATAGAGAAGAAAACAAGCTGAACAAATATGAGTCAGCAATGTCTTTGTTGTTTTCTTTAAAGGAAGTGGGGAAAAACGTGCATGTAGCGACTCTAGCTAGCGGAAGTTCTGGTAATGCTATTTTAGTTGGACATGAAAAGCGGAATTTCTTAGTTGACTGTGGAGTTAGCTTAAAGTCAATTCTTAGGAATTTGGAAATCCTAAATATACCTAGTGAAGAAATCGAAGGAATATTTATAACTCATGAACATAATGACCATATTAGAGGTATTGGACCAGTAGCTCGAAAACTAAAAATCCCTATTTATGCAACAGCAAAGATCTGGGAAGTGATCAGTAATAGAATAGGAAAACTTGATGATAGTCAGCGGATCATTATCCAAGATTCTTTTACCTGTGCAGGGCTTAAAGTTAATGTTTTCCCTACTTCTCATGATAGCCAGGAAAGTTATGGAGTTCGTGTTGAAATGCCCGAAGGCTCAAGCTTTTCTAAGTCTATTGGAATTGCTACAGATACAGGGATGATCACCGAAGAGATGCACCAAGCTCTCCAAGGCTGTGATGCTTTGGTAGTAGAAGCTAATCATGATGAAGAAATGCTCTGGCAAGGGAGCTACCCTTGGTATTTGAAAAAGCGTATCAGCAGTAACTATGGCCATTTGGAAAATAAGCAATTAGCTGAGGGTTTACTGCAATGGATCCAAGGAAATACTCAGAGAATTGTTTTAGCTCATTTGAGTGAAGAGAATAATAGTCCCGAAAGAGCTTTAAGTACTATCATGCGTATCTTGAAAGATTCGCCTATTGCAAAGGAAAACCCGGAGTTGCGTATCCGAGTAGCACCCCGACATACACCTCACGAACTTATAGTTTTGGAGTAAAGAAGCGTGTGAAGGAGGTAAAGTATGAGTTATTATAATCGTGATGATTATCCAGAATATAACCAACCTAGAAGACGTAGCTTTATGTCCACAATTCTTTTGTCCTTAGTGAGCGCTTTAATAGGCGGGTTAATGGCTGTAGCTTTAGTTCCATCTTTGTATATTAATCAGCCACCCCCTGAAAAAGATACGGTTATTATTGGGGAAGGAAATAGCAATCCTCCTGTCACTATCACAGATCCAGGAGCTTTTCCCTCAGTGGAAGTAGCTAAAAAAGTAGGTCCAACAGTAGTAGGAATAGCAAACTTTCAAAGAACAAGTAGTATTTTTGGAAGTTCTGGATTGGCCGAAGCAGGGACCGGATCAGGGTTTATTATTGATGCAGAACATGGTTATATAGTGACAAATTATCATGTTATTGCTAATGCCGCTAAATTGATGGTTAGTTTGGCCGATGGGCGCAATGTGGAAGCAACTGTTATAGGGGAAGATCCACGTACTGATTTAGCTGTAATTAAAATCGAAGCAAGTGGATTAACAGCTGCTCAACTAGGTAATTCCGATAAACTAGAAGTTGGGGAACCTGTCATAGCTATTGGTAACCCTGGAGGAGAAAAATTCGCCCGTTCCGTAACTCAAGGAGTAGTATCGGCGAAAAATAGAGTTCTGCTTATCGAAGGTGAATCAAGCTTTAACTTGATTCAAACAGACGCAGCTATCAATCCCGGTAATAGTGGTGGTCCTTTGGTGAATTATCATGGTCAAGTTGTAGGAATTAACTCAGCTAAACATGTAGATGTTCGCTTTGAGGGTATGGGTTTTACTATCCCCATCACTGACGCTATCCCTGTTATTGAGCAATTGATCGAAAAAGGGTACTTTAGTCATCCCGGTCTTTATGTATCCATAGATACTCGCTATACACCGGAATGGGCAGCCCAAAGAGGTTGGCCTGCTGGAGCTTATGTTTCTAGCGTGGAACTTGGCGGACCTGCTGCTAAAGCTGGAATTAAGCCTGGTGATGTAATAGTTGGAATCAATGGGGCTACTGTTACTAATTCTTTAGAGCTTACCCATGAATTATTTAAATATAAACCAGGAGATAATATCACCGTAACCTACTACCGTAATGGTGAAACTGTAGATGTAGAGGTCACCTTAGCTGAGCTGCGGACCAGTTAATAAGATTAAACAGAAAAGAAATTTTATATGATTTGTTAGCTATATATTGCAATTGGTGTGCAAGGCCGAATAAAGGGAGGACAGTGTCCTCCCTATTTTTGGAGGTAAAGGATGTTGAGGATCAAGATTATTGCTGTCGGGAAGATTAGGGAAAAGTTTTTATTGGAAGGGATTCGGGAGTACCGTAAGCGCTTAAATACCTATGTACGCTTAGATATTCAGGAGCTCATTGACGAACCCTGTCCTGAGAGAATATCTTTGGCTGAGGAGGAAAAAGTCAAAAATAAAGAAGGAGAACGTATTCTTAAGAGTATCAACTCTCAAGATTATGTTATCCTTCTTGATTTACAAGGGAAGTCATTTACCTCTCCAGGATTAGCCCAACATTTAGATGAACTAGCTCTGGCAGGCCGGAGTAATATTACCTTTATCATAGGAGGCTCTTTGGGAGTTTCCCAGGAAATTCAGCAAAGAGCTAATTTGCGCTTATCTTTCTCAAAACTTACCTTCCCCCATACCCTCATGAGACTGATCCTGTTAGAACAGCTCTACCGGGCCATGAAGATTTCTAGAGGAGAGCCTTACCACAAATAAAGTTTTATCCTAAATCCTCTACTGTAGCACTATCCGTTAAGCGATGGATTCCACGCCAGTAGTGATAGGCTAAACGATCGATCCATAGTAGTGCTTGAACTTTAGCTAAGGCTGTCTCTAACTCTGTTTCACTTCTGACAGATTGGAGGAAATACTTATTACGTTTCACACGTCTTTCCTCAGCAATTACTGTTGAAATATTTTCTAAGGATGAGGCCACTTTAATTAATTCATCTGTACTAGTGCTCAGAGGAATTCTCTCTAAAATCTCTATCCATTCTCCCATGAGATTATGATGTAAGGAAATAGCCTCAATTCGTTGTTCCTCTTTTAAGACTTTTATTAATCGATCTAGATGATCTAGAGCATGGATTTGAGATAAAAGTCTATTTTGGTCTTCCATAGAATGGGGGTGTAACGAGTCTAAGAATTCCCTAGTAATAACGATTGCTTCTTCGATTTTTTCAATGGTCTTTTCAAAAGTATCGCTGGTTTTTTGAAAACGCACTAAGAAGATTATTTCTTCCGTCAATTCATTAATAATCCCTATTAGTGTCTTATAAGCTGCTTCAAGAGCTACAGCAGGCACGGTAGCCACATTTTTGTCTAAATACTGAGTTAAGGGGTTACCTTTCTCTGGTAGAATCCTTTTCACCAGCTTAGCAAAAGGATGAATGAAAGGAACGAAAACTAATGCTCCCACCAAGCTAAACAAGGTATGAAAAACAGCAATACCTAGTACAGCATCGAAGGTACCGTTGATAAGAGTGCTTAAAAACACAGTCAAAGATATAAAGAGAGGATATAAAAGGGTAATAACTGTTGCGGTACCAAGATTAAACAGGACATGGGTTAAAGCCGTTCTTTTGGCAGATACAGAAGCACCAATAGCTGCAAATAAAGCTGTAACAGTTGTCCCTATGTTATGGCCTATAACTAGAAAAATCCCTTGTTCAAAGGTAATGGCACCTACATGGAGAAAAGTTAAAGTTGTAGCTATTGAAGCACTAGAGGACTGTAAAATAACAGTCATAATAAAGCCAATAAGAACAAGCAATATTAGATAAAGGAAGCTCTCTCCTTGGAGAATATTTAAAGCGAGGATATCTTCTTGAAGAACCATTCCCTCTTGAAGATTGGCAAGACCAAGAAAAAGCAAACCAAAACCTGTTAGGACGGAGCCGTAGGGTTTTATGGCCTTCCTTGCAAAAACTCTGAATAAGGCCCCAGCACCAATGATCGGAAGGGACATGGAAGTAAGGCTAATTTTAAAACCTACTAAGGATATAATCCAGCCAATACTCGTAGTCCCAATATTGGCACCGATGATAATACCTATGGATTGAGTAAAACTAATTAACCCTGCACTGACAAAACCGATGGTAATTATAGTTGCTGCACTTGAGGATTGAATGAGTAAAGTAATCAATGCCCCCGAAAAAATAGCCCTAATAGTTCCCCCAGTAAAGCGATTGAGCCATTTTCTAAGAGCGTCGTCAGCAAGTTCCTTTAGACCATCGGTCATCATACTCATTCCTAAGAGGAAGAGGCCGATTCCTCCTAAAACATAAGTCCAACCCATCTGTATCTCCTGTTAATTTAAAAATATTTTTTAGGAATTTTATAAGGCTTTAGATCTTCTATTAAAGAAATCTTTGCTTTATAATTACTGGGTATAATTATCGAAATATCCTTGAATATAGACAAAAGGAGTTCCCTTATCTCCACTACCGGAGGTTAGATCAGATAAAGAACCGATTAAGTCGGTAATTCTGCGAGGTGTCGTTCCTTGTGCTTCTACGGACCCAACAAGGTCCTCTTTTTTATTAGCAATATATTCTTTTATTGCATTATTTAGTTCTTCTCCCCTCAAGTGGGCAAAATTATTATCAGCCAAATACTTGAGCTTTACTTCGTTAGGAGTTCCTTCAAGTCCTGCAGTATAAGCAGGAGAAACTACAGGATCTGCTAGTTCCCAAATTTTTCCCACAGGATCTTTAAATGCACCGTCTCCATAAACCATAACTTCAACGGTTTTTCCGGTTAATTCTTTAATTTTATCCTGGATTCCTTGAACAAGAGTCTGGCAGTTATTAGGAAATAGTTTAACACTATCATCAGTAGCTTTATTTGAACCAAGGAGACCATATGTTTCATTAAAGCCACTACCATCTACAGAGGAAGTGAGGATATCGTCAAGTCCATAGATCTTCTTTGCTCCGTGTTTTTCCAGAATTCGCCGCGTCCGAAAACGGGAGTGAATATCACAAACTAAGACTGTTTTAGTATAATCTAAAATAGTCTTTGCATTATTAGAGAAGATAAGTTGGCAAGTAGCCCCTTCTTCTTCAATGATATCTTTATAGTACTTAATATAGTCGATACCCGTAAAAGTATGTTTTTGATAGCCAAAATGCTGACGAAACTCCTCTTCAGTAAGGACATCAGTCCAAGGATTTACTCCTTTAATATCTAAATCTTCAATATTGACAAGATGGTTTCCTACTTCATCAGCAGGATAGCTTAACATTAAAACGATATTTTTAAGCCCTCTGGCTATTCCACGTAAGCAAATTGAAAAGCGATTCCGACTAAGGATGGGGAAAATTACTCCCACTGTCTCTTCCCCAAATTTGGAATTTATATCTTTAGCTATGTGATCTATAGTGGCATAGTTTCCTTGGGCTCGAGCAACGATGGATTCAGTTAAGGAAATAATATCCCGATCTCTAATAGTGAAACCTTCCACCTTGGAAGCCTTTAAAACCGTATCAACAACAATTTGCTCCAGGTCATCACCTTCATTGATAATTGGTGCTCGGAGACCCATGACAGTTGTTCCAACCATGCGTTCCAAACTAATCTCTCCTCTCACGGCTAGATAAGATATTAATAACCTTTCTATCTTATATGTTTACTATACCTTTACCTTGTGGTATAAGTAAAATTAATAATAATTATATCTAACATTAGGGGAATTTATATGATTGGAAAATTAGATCTATATCGGCTATTTGATGTAGTTAGTCGTAATAAAAGTTTTTCCAAGGCAGCAGAGGAACTTTTCATGACCCAATCTGCTATAAGTCAAGGAATTTTAAGACTAGAAAAAGCATTAGATACCCAACTCTTTTATCGTACCTCAAAGGGGGTGGTACTTACAAATGAAGGTAAACTTTTATCTGATCATGTTACTTCTGCCCTAGGTATTATAAGTGCAGCTGAGAGCAAGATTATCGATTTAAAAATGCTTAAAATGGGGGAATTGCGAATAGGGGTGGGTGATACTATATCACGCTATTTTTTACTACCCTATCTAGAGAGATTTCATGTCCAATATCCTGGTGTTAAATTAAAAATTTCAAATGGGACAACATCGGAAATCCTCTCTTTTATTAAGTCTGGAGAGGTAGATGTAGGGTTTTGTAATCTCCCTATTAATGATGAGCAGCTTGAAGTTACTCCTTGTAAGGAGATCCATGATATTTTTGTTTGTGGAGAAGAATATAGATATTTGACTGAAAAGCCTATTAGTTTCGGAGAACTAATGGAGCTACCTCTAATTTTTTTAGAAAAACAGTCTAATTCTCGTATGTATGTAGAGCGGTTCTTAAAAAAGAAAGGATTTCAAGTATCACCGGTTTTTGAGTTAGGATCTTTTGATTTGGTTCTAGATTTTGCTCGCATAAATTTAGGTGTTTCTTGCGTGATCAGAGAGTTTTCAGAAAAATATTTAAAAGAGGATATTTTATTCGAAGTTAAATTAGAAGAAGAAATACCAAGCCGTAATATTGGTATCGTGAATTTAAAATCTGTTCCCTTATCCCCAGGTGCGAAAAAATTTGTTGAGAGTATTAAAAATGATTTATAAATACTTATATAGTTTATGGAGGATTCAATGAAAATAGCTCTTAATCTTTATTTTGATCAAAAGGCAGAAAGGCAAATCATAGCTATTTGGGAGCGGTTAGCAAGAATAAAGGTTGGCAAATGTATGTCTTGCTCCAATGGCAGACCTCATATTACCTTAGCTATTTACCAAGATGTAAATCCGGACATCCTCAAGGAAAAGATAAATGTAATAGCTGAGAAGATTCCAGGATTTGAACTTAAATTTTTGCAAATTGGGATCTTTCCTCATAATAAAGGGGCTATTTTTTTAGCCCCTAGTCTTAAGGATGAATTATTTCACTCCCATAGGCTTTCTCATACAGAGTTGCAAGAAATCTCTGAACACTGCTGGGACTATTATAAACCTCATTCTTGGTATCCCCATTGTACTTTATCTTTAGAAACACCTCTTAATGATATACCTAAAGTTATCCAAGAAATTATAAAGGATTTTCAACCTATAGATGTAAAAGTAGACTCTATAGGTTTGGTATCATTAGATCCTCTGGAGTATCTAACTGAGATAAAACTAAAGTAAAATCACAAAAAGGCTCTAGGGGTTTTAGATTAAAAACTTTTGGTTTCGCTTTTGATTTCGATTACTTGAGTTGGGGAAGAAGTCATTTTTTCTACGAATTTTTTGATCTCGCCATAATTATCCCCAAAATGCATAGGGACGAAAATCTTAGGTTTAACTTCTTGGATAAAGTACTCTCCGCCAATGGAATAATAATGTTCAAGGCGGGGATCAACGGGGAAAAAAGCCAAATCTATAGCAATCCCTTTGATTTTGGATATCTCCTCTTTGAACATTTTTTCCGCTAACTTAATCTCTTCAGGGGACTCTCCCCACCAATGCCACCAGTTAAGGTCTCCAGCGTGGAAAATTGATTTTCCTTCATTAAGCTCCACAAAGAAAGAGACGCCTTCGTCTGTGGAACCGTAGGTTTTTATTTTTAGGCTATCTATATTAGTTTCCGAATAAGGTTCTAAATAGATATAATTATCCCTAGAGGAGGGAATAGCTTCCTTTATATCTGAAGAAAAAATATATTTAAGCTCAGGATATTCTTCCTGCCAATGGAGAATCTGGGGATTGAAATGATCCGGATGAGCATGGGAAGAAAAAACATAGATTTTTTTATCCTTTGGCAGCTCTATAGGACCTTGGTAGTAGTCAAAGATTATTACTGAGTCCGTAGTTTCTAATTTAAAGCCACTATGGTAGACATACTCAATATTGAGGTTTAATTCTTTCAAGTCTCTTTGCATTTCATCACCTCTAAGGTATTTATATCCATATTGTTTCATTTAAAGGGGCAAATGTCTAGTCTTAGAGCTAGTGGAAATTTTATTTGAGTTTTTTCCTAAAAATTACTACAATAAAGTAGTAAGATAAAAATATGAAAGGAGCGATTTTGTGAAATTCAAATTTGCTCACAACAATATTAACGTATTAAATTTGGAAAAAAGTCTCAAGTTCTATGAAGAAGCTTTAGGTCTCAAAGAGGTAAAACGTTATGCCCCTGAAAGTGGGGAGTTTATTTTAGTATATCTAGGGGATGGTGAAACTAGCCATACTTTAGAGCTCACTTGGTTAAGGGATCGAACTGAACCTTATAATTTAGGAGAAAATGAATTTCATTTAGCATTAACAGTGGATGATTTTGAAGCAGCCTATGAACACCACAAAAAGATGGGGTGTATTTGTTTCGAAAATAAAGAGATGGGTATTTACTTCATTAACGATCCCGATAATTATTGGATAGAGATACTCCCTAGTTCTATGGGATAAGATTTTGTTAGTAAAATTCCTTATGGATAAGCTTTTTATGCTCTAAATTTACAGAGGGGAAGAATTTGAAAGGTAATTTCAGGATTGTCTTATTTTTCTAAATAGGTTATAATAGTTAAAAATAGGAACTTTAACGAAGGCGAACTTTGCTTTTTATAGCGGCTATCAAGGGATAGTCGCTCTCTATTTATTGTATTTTTTATCACAGGATTTTTTATCATAGGAAAAGGAAGGTTAAAGGAGAAAGATGAGTAGGAAGATCTGTATTAGCGCTGTTGATCAGGAAAGACTCCTTAAACTAATTAAGGAAGAAAGAGAATTTGGAAGTATCAAAAACCAAGATTATCTTAGAGACTTAGAACGGGAATTGAATCGTGCAGAAGTATTAGAGCCTAGCCAGATTCCCTCTGATATTATTACCATGAACTCTAAAATCTGTCTTAAAGATTTGGAAACTGGGGAAGAAACTATTTATAGCTTAGTCTATCCGGAAGATGCAGATCTTTTGGAAGATAAAATATCCATCTTGGCTCCGGTGGGAACAGCTATGTTAGGTTATCAAGTTGGAGATATTATTGACTGGCAAGTACCCGACGGAGTTATTCAATTTAAAGTGGAAAAGATTATTTATCAACCAGAAGCGGCTGGGGACTATGAATTATAAAAATGTGCAACCTATAGATACAGTAACTATTGATACAGACAAAATAACACTAAACAATGTACTAATATATTCTATTACATAGCTGAGGAAGGTGATGAATGTGGAAAAAAGCCAATCATCTAATTTTTTGCGTAATATTATATTAGAGGACTTGCATACTGGTAAGGTAAAGGAAATATATACTCGTTTTCCACCTGAACCTAATGGTTATTTGCATATCGGACATGCCAAATCTATTTGTTTGAATTTTTCTTTGGCGGCTGAATTTAATGGTAAAACAAATTTACGTTTTGATGATACTAACCCTTTAAAGGAAGATGTGGAATATGTAGAATCTATTAAAGAAGATGTACGCTGGTTAGGATTTGAATGGGACGAACTATTATTTGCCTCTGATTATTTTGATGAAATGTATGAGCGGGCAATTCTCTTAATTAAAAAGGGAAAAGCTTATGTTTGTGATCTTTCCGCTGAAGAAATTCGTAAAACCAGAGGTACTTTAACAGAGCCTGGAACAGAAAGCCCCTACCGCAATAGAAGTGTAGAAGAAAATCTTGACCTTTTTGAGCGAATGAAAAATGGGGAATTTAAGGATGGGGAAAGAGTTCTCCGAGCCAAAATCGATATGGCTTCTCCTAATATTAACATGAGGGATCCTGTTTTATACCGGATAGCCCATGCTACTCATCACAATACTGGAGATAAATGGTGTATTTATCCTATGTATGATTATGCTCATCCTTTAGAAGATGCTATTGAAGGGATAACTCATTCTATTTGTACTTTAGAATTTGAAGATCACCGTCCTCTATATGATTGGGTTGTTGAAGAGTGTGAGATGGAGCATGTTCCTCGTCAATATGAATTTGCCCGTCTAAATATTACCAATACAGTTATGAGTAAGCGTAGGTTAAAAGTCCTAGTAGACGAAAAAGTAGTTGACGGATGGGACGATCCTCGTATGCCCACTATTTCTGGATTACGTCGCCGTGGTTATACCCCAGAAGCCATTCGGGAATTTTGTGCGGCCATTGGAGTAGCTCGCTCCGAAAGTGTGGTAGATCATAGGATGTTAGAGCATTTTATTCGGGAAGACTTAAAGCTTAAGGTATCTCGTCCTATGGCAGTTATTCGTCCTTTGAAAGTAGTAATAACTAATTATCCTGAAGGACAAGTGGAAATGCTGGAAGGAGAAAAGAACAAGGAAAATCCGGAACTAGGTAAACGGCAAATTCCTTTTTCACGGGAGATCTATATTGAGGAAGAAGACTTTATGGAGGTTCCTCCTCCGAAATATCATCGTCTTTATCCCGGCAATGAAGTGCGCTTAATGGAAGCTTATTTCATTAAATGTCACGATGTAATCAAAGATGAAGAAGGCAATATTGTAGAGATCCACTGCACCTACGATCCTGAGACTAAGAGCGGTACAGGATTTAAAGGTCGTAAAGTAAAGGGAACCATTCATTGGGTAGAGGCTTCTCAGGCCATACCTGCAGAGTTTCGCCTTTATGATACTCTACTTTTAGATGAGGAAGAACAAGAGGATGATGAAGACATAACTTTCTTAGATCATATCAACCCTAATTCCCTGGAAGTATGTCAAGGTTTTGTTGAGCCATCCTTAAAAGATGCTAAACCTCAGGATAAATTCCAATTTGTTCGTCAAGGATACTTTAATGTAGATCCTAAATACACCACTAAGGATAAATTAGTCTTTAACCGTATAGTATCTCTCAAAAGCTCATATGTGGTAAAAAAGGAGTAAATAACAAGAGAACTCAAAAAACAAAAGCTATTAAAAGCTCTAAAAGCATTAAAAAACACTAAAAGAACTATGTTGCAAATAAAAAATAAAAATCGTGAGCTTAAATAAGGGAAGGACTGTTGTGTAGAAGTATACTTCTAACAACAGTCCTTCCCTTATTTATATTTGCCTTGATCATTCTAATTTGTATAGGATCATCACATAATGTTCGAGAAATGCTTTCCACTGAATATCCACAACCTCTATTTTTCCTTCCATTTCCTTGAGAAAGGCGTTGATTTGTTCTTCCACACGAGAGTGGCTGAGTGAACGAAAGATTTTGACTTGCATAATCTATCTCCTTTATGAACCTTAATAGACAACAATCCCTAGGGTAAGTTCTTATTTACATTCACTAGAAAATCCTGGACATTGGTTACAATAGTAGTGATTTCTAAGGAGCCCCGATCCCTTAATTTATTAAGGGTAAATTCGGCTACATCTATAGCATAAATGTAGAGTGGCCGTACTTGTCCATTATGAATTGTATAAGTAGGGGTCATATTACCTGCAGCTATAGAATGAAGTTGAGTGGCTAGACAAATTAAGGTAGTTGCCTTGCGAGTATGTACTCTCATTTCATCTTGTGCTTCATACACATCTGAATAAACAGAAGGTAAAGGTCCATCATCCCGAATGGAACCAGCTAGAACTAGGGGAATATTGTGTTTAAGAGCAGTATAAACTACTCCCTCTTTGACTTGCCCTGTTTCAATGAGTTTTTCTAAGGAACCTGCCTTGCGAGCCATATTTAGAAGGTCAAGATGATTGTAGTGGCCGTTGGTTTGAGATTCCTGGGTATAGATATCCTGACCTAAAGCTGTTCCTAGGATTGCCCCTTCTAAATCATGGGTAGACATGGCATTACCAGCTAAGATGGCATGGACATAGCCTTTTTCTATAAGGTTCGAAAGAGCAATTCGTGAATCATAGTCAAATACTACAGCAGGTCCCAAAACCCAAACTATATATCCATTATCCTTTTCATATTTTAATAAATCATAAAGATTGTTATAGTCTTTCGAATAAGCTGTCTCTCGGGAACGCCCAGAGCGAAAGGCAAAGATATCCTTATTATCATCTTTGGAAGCAAAACCTTCTCCATGAACATAAATTCCTTCACTGCCATCTTCCGTTCGTCCTACAATTACTTTTTGACCTTTGCGGAGGTTGCGAAATTCCAATACTTCAACAGTATCCTCTTCTGTAAGAACAGGTACCCCATCCATGCGACTAGGATAGGCAAGGATCCAGCGACCATTGATTTTAAAATACTCAGGATAAATAGAAGTTCCGTGAAAATTCTCTGGTGCTACCCCATCTTCTTGGACCTCTACTAATTTAGCATTAGGAGCTTCGCGAAAAAAGCTATTTTCAAAATTCGGTGGATTATAGGCAGGAATTTGAAAACTCATAAAATCTCTCCTTAAATAATCTTTAAGGATTAGTATTTGTTACTTTTGCTCCTTCATACAGCTTCTGAGAAGATTTGTTTTAATTATGGACTGAGGAGATAGGGCCAGTTTTTCCTTGAGTTATCTCTAGTATATCCTGAGAAGAGGCAACAATCTGGGTCCCTCGAACACCTGCACTGATAGCAATTTTCTCTTCTTTAAGGATATCTTCTTGAAAATATACTGGGTATTTCTTCTTCATCCCTAAGGGGGATACACCACCACGAATATATCCTGTTAAGGGTTGGACTTCTTTTAAGGGAACAACTTCTACTTTTTTGTTACTACTAACTTTCGCCAATGCCTTAAGATTTAACTCATGGTGGGCAGGGATACAAGCAACAAGAACACCGGTCTTGTCACCACGTGTAACTAATGTTTTATAGATGAGTTCTGGAGACATACCTACTTTTTGGGCTACAGTGGTGGCAGATAGATCAGACTCATCTACATCATAAGCCATCAATTCATATTTAATGCCCGCTTGATCTAAGATACGGGCAGCATTAGTTTTCGGAGGCAATTTCTTCACAACCTTTCTTTCTCTTTCTTTTAACTATAGAAAGGAAAAAGATATTCTGTCAAGGGACCTGAGGAAGCCATTCCTTTAAAGCGTTAAATTATTGACAGGAAGGGTGTCTTGCTCCATAATAAAGGGAAAATTAATGGTATGATATGAAATAGAGCTAATTAGATTAGGAGAGGATGAAATAATGGCTGTAAAAGAACTACCCTTTACTCAAGAAGAATTGATGAAGATTATCCAAGAGCATAGTACTCCCTTTCACATTTATGATGAACAGGCCATTCGCAAAAATGCTCAACGATTAAAAGAAGCCTTTGCTTGGGCACCAGAATTTAAAGAGTATTTTGCTGTCAAAGCCCTTCCTAATCCCCATATACTAAAGATTTTAAAAGAAGAAGGTTTTGGTGCTGATTGCAGTTCTTTAGCAGAATTAGTCTTAGCGGAAAAGGTACAGATTACCGGGGAAAATATTATGTTCACCTCTAATAATACCCCTGCTGAGGAATTCCAAAAGGCTCGAGAATTATCTGCTATCATCAATCTAGACGATATCAGCCATATTGAATATTTGGAAGAACATGCTGGAATCCCGGAGATTATTTCTTTTCGTTATAACCCTGGCCCGTTGCGTTCAGGAGGGAATGCTATAATTGGCAATCCTGAAGATGCAAAATACGGTTTGACAAAAGAGCAATTGTTCCAAGCTTATGAAAAGGTAAGGGATAAGGGAGCTAGACGTTTTGGTCTCCATACGATGATCATTTCCAATGAGTTAAATCCGAACTTTTTTATAGAAACTGCCCACATGATGTTTGACTTGGCAATCGAACTTAGGGAAAAGTTAGGTATTCATTTGGAATTTGTGAATTTAGGAGGCGGTATCGGGATCCCCTATCGTCCTGAGGAGGAACCGGTGGATCTGGAGTATCTTGGAGAAGGTGTCCGTAAAGCCTATGAAGAAAAGATCAGACCTGCAGGTTTGGATCCACTAAAAATTTACCTAGAATGTGGGCGGATGGTAACAGGGCCCTATGGGTATCTTGTGACAAAGGTCTTGCATAAGAAAGATATCTATCGCCAATATGTGGGAGTAGATGCCAGTATGTCAGATCTAATGCGTCCGGGACTCTATGGAGCCTATCATCATATAACTGTAATAGGGAAAGAAAACTGGGAAAGAGATCATGTTTATGACGTGACAGGAGGCTTGTGTGAGAATAACGATAAGTTTGCTATAGAACGTAATCTTCCCCTTATAGATATTGGAGATATTTTAGTTATTCATGATACTGGTGCTCATGGTCATGCCATGGGTTTTAACTACAATGGTAGACTCCGTCACGCTGAGCTCCTTCTTCGCATTGATGGAAGTGTAAAAATGATTCGTCGGGCTGAAACTTTAGAAGATTATTTTGCAACCTTGGATTTTCAAGATTTAGATTAGGTTTTTCTGACTAGGTTTTTCAGATTAGATTTTCCCCAATTAGTTTAGTTATAGATAGACATAATTCTTTATAAAATAGCTCTCCTTGGTTTTTAAAATCCAAGGAGGGCTTTAGTAATATTTCAAGTGAATCCTTTTTAGTAAGGGTTTGCAATTATGGCGAAATAGGGTTTTCTTACGGGTGCTGTTGTATTTTTAATGGAAGAGGATTATCCTAATATTATATTAGTGAAACTTAGATCCATAGATTCAAAAATAAATATTACAAAGAAGGGAGTTAATTTAGGGTGG
>JAAZLD010000033.1 GCA_012799495.1 Desulfitobacterium sp.
CATTTACCGGGAGTTGCCGGATTTTTATTAGAAAAAGAAATAGAATATATGGGTAAGGCATTAGAAGGAGCAAGCCATCCCTTTGTGGCAATTATCGGTGGGGCCAAAGTTAGTGATAAGATCGGAGTTATCAAAAATCTTTTTCATAAAGTAGATACCTTGATTATCGGCGGAGGTATGGCTAATACTTTTCTCAAAGCTCAGGGTTATAATATGGGTAAATCCCTAGTGGAAGAAGATAAGGTAGAATTAGCAAAAGAAATCTTAGCTAAAGCTAAAGAAGGGGGAAAAGTTGAAATCCTTCTTCCCCAAGATGTAGTAGTATCTAAAGAATTCAAAAATGATAGTGACTACCGAGTCGCTTCTCTTACGGATATCCAGCCAGAAGAAATGGCCTTGGATATTGGACCAGAAAGCTGCAACCTTTTTAGTGAAGTAATAGCAAAGGCGAAGACTGTGGTCTGGAATGGACCCATGGGAGTCTTTGAAATGGATAATTTCGCTAGAGGGACAGAGGCAGTGGCTGAAGCAATGGCCAATAGTCCAGGACTCACAATCGTGGGCGGTGGTGATTCTGTAGCTGCAGTGGAAAAAGTAGGAGTAGCCAAGAAAATGAGCCATATCTCTACAGGTGGCGGGGCATCTTTAAAACTTCTTGAAGGTAAGACCTTACCCGGTGTGGCAGCTTTACAAGACAAATAATCTGCTCACATTAAGAAAGGAGAGTTGTATTTTATGTCCAAACGTCACCCCATCATCGCTGGTAACTGGAAAATGCATAAAACCTTACGGGAGGCCCAGGACTATGCTATAAAACTACTAGAAAGACTTGGGGATGTTACTCAGATAGATGTGGTTATCTGTGCTCCCTTTACCTTGTTAAGCACTTTAAAAGATGAGTTAGAAGAAAGCATAATCCATATAGGCGCTCAAAATATGTTTTATGTTGATAATGGAGCCTATACTGGGGAAATCTCCCCTAGTATGTTAGTGGATGTGGCTTGTACTTATGTGATCATTGGCCATTCCGAACGACGGGAACATTTAAAGGAAACTGATGAAGAAGTCGCTAAGAAGGTAAAGGTAGCCCTTAAAGGAGGTATTACTCCTATTCTCTGTGTAGGGGAAACCCTAGAACAGCGAGAAGAAGGTAGAGCTTTTGCCGTAGTACGGAGCCAAGTAGAAAAGGCATTGGTAGATTTGCCTTCGGAGGAACTTAAACGGGTGGTTATTGCTTACGAACCTATCTGGGCCATTGGTACAGGGAAAGTAGCTTCAAGTCAGGATGCTCAGGATATGTGTGCTATGATCCGCTCTACTCTAGCGGGGATTGCTGGAGTAGTAGCAGAAGAAATAAACATCCTTTACGGAGGAAGTGTTAAGTCGAGCAATATCGCTGAATTGATGGCTCAGCCTGATGTGGATGGTGCTCTTGTGGGAGGAGCTAGCCTTGATCCAGTGGAATTTGCTCAATTAGTAGAAAATGCGGTGGCTGCCCTATGAAACCAGTATTATTGATGATTCTTGACGGTTGGGGTTATAGTCAAGAAAAAGAAGGAAATGCTATTGCCCATGCTCATAAAGCCAATTTTGACCGCTTGTTTAAAGAATATCCCCATACCTTCTTGACAGCTTCCGGGGAAGAAGTGGGGTTGCCAGTAGGCCAAATGGGCAATTCAGAAGTTGGTCATTTAAATATTGGTGCTGGCCGGGTTGTTTATCAAGAGTTTACTCGTATCTCCAAGGCTATTCGGACCAAAGAATTCTTTGGGAATCCTGCCTTAAGAGGTGCCATGGAAAGAGTGAAAGATGGTTCTAATAGCTTGCATTTAATGGGCCTTCTTTCTGATGGAGGGGTACACTCTCATATTGAACATTTATTTGCACTCCTGGAAATGGCTAAGGAGATTGGAGTGCCGAAAGTATTTATCCATACAGTATTAGATGGCCGGGATGTACTTCCTCAAAGTGCTAAAGGGTTCATGAGTCAACTCTGCGAAAAAAACCAGGAGTTAGGAATTGGAACTATTGCTTCCGTTAGTGGCCGCTACTATACTATGGATCGAGATAAGCGTTGGGAGCGAGTTGAAAAAGCTTATTTAGCTTTGACAGAAGGTAAGGGTAATCAAGCTCCTAATCCTTTTGCAGCCATCGAACGCTCTTATGATATGAGGGTTTATGATGAGTTTGTGGAGCCTACAGTAATTGTGGATCAAAAAGGAGAACCCTTAGGCCCTCTTCAAGATGGTGATAGTCTTATCTTCTTTAACTTTCGCTCTGATCGGGCTCGAGAAATATCCCATGCTTTATTAGATGAGGAATTTACAGGTTTTCAGCGTAATTCTCGCCCTAAGGTCCATTTTGTAGCTATGACTGAATATGATGAGACTTTAGATGTTTCTGTAGCTTTTCCCACTCAGGATCTTGATAATACTTTAGGCGAAGTTTTAGCAAAACATCAGAAAAAGCAGTTTCGCATAGCTGAGACAGAGAAATATGCCCATGTCACCTTCTTTTTTAATGGGGGAGTTGAGGACCCTTGCCCAGGTGAAGAACGGGTCTTGATTCCTTCACCTAGAATCTCAACCTACAACCTCCAGCCAGAGATGAGTGCCTACGGTATAACCGATGAATTATTAAAGAGGTTGGAAAGGGAGGAATATGATTTTATTCTCCTCAACTTTGCAAATCCTGATATGGTAGGACATACTGGAGAATTTGAAGCTACAATTAAAGCTATAGAAACAGTGGATGAATGTATAGGTAAAATTGTACCTGCCATCCTAAAACACCAAGGAGCAGTTTTAATCACCGCTGATCATGGCAATGCCGAAGCTAAAATAGACCTAAAAACAGGGCAACCACTAACAGCTCATACCTCTAACCCAGTGCCTTTTATCCTCATTTGTGATAAGTTAAAGGATAAAGAGTTAGAAGAAGGTGGAGCTTTACGGGATATCGCTCCTACAGTTCTAGAATTATTAAGTATCCCTCAGCCAGAGGAAATGACAGGAAGATCATTAATCAAAAAGTAAAGTCTAAAATTGAAGTAATTTTTTAAGTCTAATCATACAAAATAATAAGCTTGCTCATACTAAAATAAATAGGGGTTATCACCCTGTAGGAGGTTTTACATATGAGTTATATTGAAGGAATCTTTGCCCGGGAAATCTTGGATTCACGGGGTAATCCCACCGTGGAAGTAGAAGTGCTTTTGGAAGATGGAGCTATGGGTAGAGCTGCAGTTCCCTCTGGTGCATCCACTGGTGCTTTTGAAGCTGTGGAACTTCGTGACGGGGATAAGACTCGTTACCTTGGTAAAGGTGTTCTTAAAGCCGTAGAAAATGTCAACGAGATTATCGCTCCTGAACTGGAAGGATTTATGCCCTATGATCAACCAGCGTTGGATAGAGAGCTGATAGCCTTAGACGGCACCGAAAATAAAGGGAAGCTAGGTGCAAACGCTATTTTAGGAGTATCTTTGGCTAATGCCAAAGCTGCAGCAGATTCTGTAGGACTACCCCTCTTTCAATATTTAGGAGGAGTTAACGCTAAGGAATTGCCTGTACCTATGATGAATATTTTAAATGGTGGGGAACACGCCGATAATAATGTTGATATTCAAGAGTTTATGATTATGCCTGTAGGAGCTAAGAGCTTTAGAGAAGCTTTACAAATGGGTACAGAAGTATACCATAGCCTTAAAGAAGTATTAAAGGAAAAATCCCTGGCAACCTCGATTGGGGATGAAGGAGGCTTTGCTCCAAGCCTAGAATCTAATGCTGATGCTCTTCTAGCCATTACAGACGCAATTCAGAGAGCAGGCTTTACTCCTGGAGAAGATATTGTTTTAGCCCTTGATGTAGCAGCTACTGAACTTTATAAAGATGGAAAATACCATCTAGAGGGTGAAGGATTAGTAAAAACTTCCGATGAGATGATCGATTATTATGAAGAGCTAGTCAACCAGTATCCCATTGTCTCTATTGAAGATGGTTTAGATGAAGAAGATTGGGAAGGTTGGAAGAAACTCACTGAAAGATTGGGAGATAGGGTTCAATTAGTTGGAGATGACCTTTTTGTTACTAACCCTGCCCGTCTAGCTCGGGGAATTAAAGATAAATGCGGGAACTCCATCCTCATCAAATTGAACCAAATCGGTACCCTTACTGAGACTTTAGATGCTATTGAAATGGCGAAACGTGCTGGCTATACTGCTGTAATCTCCCATCGCTCCGGTGAAACGGAAGATGTTACTATGGCCCATATCGCAGTAGCAGTTAATGCTGGCCAAATTAAAACAGGAGCCCCTGCCCGGACTGAACGGGTAGCTAAGTACAATGAGCTTTTACGGATTGAGGAGCTCCTTGGAGAAACAGCTATCTATCGTGGAAAAGATGTTTTAGGTTTTTAATCTAAATTTTTCGATTGTTTTCTTCAGAAGCCCTGAGAATGCTTGCCATCCTTAGATTTTATATGCTACAATAGCAATACTGATTTAAATACGGGAACAAACCGCCACTATAAATCCAAGTAGGATTATGGTGGCGGTTTACCGAGTTCGGCAATCTTTTCGGGCTTCGAGGTATTTTACTAGCGGTTTGGGGGTGAAGGTGTTGCTGATTTTCATGACAATAATCTTAATTCTCAGTTCATTAGGATTGATTGCTACTGTTTTGCTCCAATCAGGTGTTAGTGCCGGTTTAGGAGCTGTTGGCGGTGCTAGTGAGTCTTTCTTTGGTAAGAAGAAAGGTCTCGATGGACTATTTCAGAAATTGAGCATAGCTTCTGCTGTAATCTTTTTACTAAGTTCATTAGGGGTAACCATGCTACTATAAAATTCTGGTAGCGTTTAATGGCGTTTTAATTAACAACTTTAATTAATATCTTTAATTTAGAATCTTAATTTAAGGGATTAATTTTATAGCAATTATATTTTGTTAATAATATTGCTATATGTAATAGCTTGTTAATAATATTGCTATATGTAATAGCTTGTTAATTATAATGCAATATAATTTTTTTGTTTAGGGAGGTTTAGTGATAATGGACTATTCTCTAATGCCTGTTTGGGCTACCCTAACAGGTGTTTTTGGGCTATTAGTCGCCTTCTTTTTTGCTAGAAGCGTCTTAAAAGAAAGCCCAGGAAATGCGCGGATGAGGGAGTTGTCTCAATATATCCAAGAAGGAGCAATGGCTTTCCTCAACCGTCAATACAAAACTTTAATTCCTTTTGTTATTATTATCTTTTTTATCTTAACTTTTCTTATTAACTGGCAAACAGGCGTATCCTTTGTGGTGGGTGCAGTTCTATCTGCAGTTGCTGGTTATGTGGGAATGGGTATTACAACCCGAGCTAACGCCCGGACTACTGAAGCAGCCCGGACAAGCTTAAACAAAGCTCTTGGTGTATCTTTCCGTGCAGGAGCAGTAATGGGTCTTGCAGTTAACTCCTTAGGTTTGCTTGGAGTTGCCGTCCTTTACATATGGTTTAAGGACGCTCAAATCATTAACTCCTTTGCTTTCGGAGCCAGTGCTATTGCTCTATTCGCCCGTGTCGGTGGCGGAATTTATACTAAAGCAGCCGACGTTGGTGCTGACTTAGTAGGTAAGGTTGAAGCAGGAATTCCTGAGGACGATCCTCGTAACCCTGCAGTTATTGCAGATAACGTAGGGGATAATGTAGGGGATACTGCTGGAATGGGAGCTGACCTTTTCGAATCCTATGGTGCAACAGCCATTTCTGCTATGATCATTGGTGTAGTAGTTTATAATACTTTAGATGCTGGAGCTCCTGGACTTATGCTTCCCCTTATGGTTGGAGTAGTGGGACTTTTCGCATCTGTTATAGCAAGCTTCTTTGTTCGTACAGGAGAGAATGCCAACCCTCAAGCTGCTTTAAACAAAGGATTATGGGGTACTAACCTTATTACAGCAATCGGCTCTTTTGCTGTAGTCCACTGGGTACTACCTAGCTCCTTCCAAGTAAGCGAGAGTTTAACCCTGACTCCTAATGGCGTATTTATTGCTATTTTATGCGGTTTAGCCGTTAATATCTTAATTGGTTTACAAACTGAATACTATACATCTAACCAAAAGCCACCTTCTCAAGCTATTGCTAAAGCTTCAGAGACAGGTGCAGCCACTAATATTATTCAAGGTTTAGCTACAGGTATGAAGAGTACTGCTTTACCGATTATCACAATTTGTATTGCAGTTTATATCTCAAACGAAGTAGCTGGAATTTTCGGTATCGCTATGGCTGCTATGGCGATGCTTTCAACTGCAGGTATGATCGTTGCTATTGAC
>JAAZLD010000352.1 GCA_012799495.1 Desulfitobacterium sp.
ATGGGCCAATTCTTCTTCATATGTTAAGAGAACTTTCATCTCCCTTTCATATTGCCTACTATAATTCCAAAGCTTATCTTCATAAACTTTCTCACCTGTACCCATAATGACTAATTGGATATTTTTAGTCATGATTTCATCTATTACATGAAGCAAAAGATCCAGACCTTTTTGTTCCACCAGACGGGATATAATACATAGAACTGGGATATTTTTATTGACCTTTAATCCTAACTTTTGCTGCAGTTCTCTCTTTCCCTTTACTTTATCTTCAAGTTTAAATGCTTTTTCTCGAGGAGGTATCCCATTGAGAATTCCCACCAGAGAGTCTTTTCTTTTTCGAATAACTCCATCTAAACCTTCTCCAAAGTAAGAATATTGTATCTCTTCCGCATAAGTAGGGCTGACAGTGCTTACAAGATCACTATAAAGAATTCCACCTTTCATATAATTGATATTACCACGAAACTCGAGCTTTTCCGGTGTGAAATAATCCCAACTTAAACCTAAGACATCCTCAAGGACATCCGCGGGAAAGATCCCTTGATATTTTAGATTATGGATAGTAAACAGGGTTTTAAGATTATGATAAAAGAGATCTTGACCATAGAAAGCACGCCAAAAAACAGGTATTAAAGCTGTGTGCCAGTCATGACAATGAAGGATATCTGGTTTGAATTCCCCCATATAGGGGATACTCTCCAAGACTCCCCGGCTAAAGAAGGCATACTGCTCACCTTCATCATCATCCCCATAACACTGGGAACGAGCAAAATAATAGGGATTATCCAAAAAATAATAATGGATATTATTATAGATTAGCTCCAGTAGTGTACATTCTTGTCTTCTCCAGGCTAGTGGTACTGTGAAAGTAGCCCGTACTTGGGCCTTTTCTAGTAGTTGAGGGTTAATTCCTTGATGTTTAGGCATGATAACCCTAATCTCCACTCCCTGCTCTTGGAGAGCAAAAGGAAGGGAACCTCCAACTATCCCTAATCCACCGGTCTTTATAAAAGGTTCTGCTTCCGTAATCGCGAAAAGGATTTTCACCTAGTTTCCCTCCCCACAGATAAACCCTCACTCAACTCTCCGACAGCGTATCCGCCATACATGATGAGCATATTCCCGAATTGTTCGATCGCTAGAAAACCTCCCACTTTCTGCAATATTGTAAAGGGAAGATGAGTACCACTTTTCCGGTTCTCCATAATGTTCAGTGGCCCTTTGAAAGGCCTCCATATAAGCTGGAAAATCTTTGAGAACGAAAAACTCGTCATTATAAAGAAGAAGGGAATCATAAATAGCTCGAAATTCCTGGGGATTTTCAACTAAGGAATCAGAGTTTAACTGCTCGAGAATTTCTTTAAGAATTGAATTTGTGTGATATTGGTCCCAGGCTTTATAACTGCGGTTAAGGGTGTAATCGATAACTTCCTCAGCCCGGAGACCAAAGATAAAGCAATGTTCATCCCCTACTGCTTCGCGAATCTCCACATTGGCTCCATCTAAAGTCCCTATAGTTAGCGCTCCATTCATCATAAACTTCATATTTCCTGTACCGGAAGCTTCTTTCCCAGCAGTAGAGATCTGCTCACTAAGATCCGCTGCTGGGTAGATTCTCTCAGCCAAGGAAACATTGAAGTTTTCCATAAAGACCACCTTACAGATCTCCTTCATCCGGGGATCTCCATTGATTTTTTGGGCTACTGCATGAATCAATTTTATTATGGACTTAGCATAATGATATCCAGGTGCGGCTTTACCCCCAAAGATAAAAGTAAATGAACCATCCACTGAATTGGGATCTTCCTGGAATTGATTATAGAGAGCCATGATTTTTAAGACATTGAGGAGCTGTCTCTTATAAGCGTGAATCCTCTTAACCTGAACATCAAATAAAGAATGAGGATCGATATCTATGCCCTGTTCCTTTTTAATGATCTGAGCTAGTTTTTCTTTATTCCTTAATTTCACCTTGGCCAAATCTTCTAAAAAGGCCGGCTCCTCCCGGAATTTATGCAAATCCTTTAAAGCATTGCCATTGCTAATCCACTCATCCCCAATGGCTTCTGTAATTAATTGAGCTAACTCTGGATTGGCAGTTAGAAGGAAACGGCGATGATTAACTCCATTGGTAAGGTTTAAAAATTTATAGCCATAGATACGATGAAAATCTTTAAACATATGCTTCTTCAGAATATCTGTATGTAATTTGGAGACACCGTTAATAGAATGGCTACCAACTATGGCTAGATTAGCCATCCAAATTTGACCATCCTTAATGATCCCAGTTGTTTTTAAGAGCTCCTCACCATTAAGGAATCGACGCAAAATATATTGACGATAACGCCGATCTATCTCCTCAACAATCATAAAGATCCGAGGTAAAAGGTTCCGGAATAAATCTACTGGCCATTTTTCTAAAGCCTCCGGCATGATGGTATGGTTGGTATAAGAGATAGTATCGACAGTGATGTTCCAGCTTTCATCCCAACCCATTCCTTCTTCATCAATGAGGATCCGCATTAATTCCGGGATACATAAAGCAGGATGGGTATCGTTAATATGAATAGCTACTCCTTGGGAGAAATTTTTGAGGGAACCATGGCTTTTTTTATAGCTGCGGACAATGGCACCTAAACCGGCAGCCACAAAAAAGTACTCTTGCTTAAGGCGTAACTCCCGTCCAGCTAAATTACTATCTTCCGGATAGAGGATATTAGAAATAGCCTCCACTTCCGATTTATAACTTAAGGCTTGGGTAAAATCCCCTTGATTAAACAGAGCTAAATCTAATTCGGAAGATAGGGGTTCTGCACTCCATAAGCGCAGATTATTGATCAAAAAAAGGTTTTCATAACTAATGATAGGTATATCATAAGGAACTGCTAAAACGGGCTCATAATTTTCATGATGAAAAACAAGGCGATTATCCTTAACCTCAGTCCGGACCTGGCCTTTATATTTAACAACAATAGCCTTATCAGGTTTCCTAGTTTCCCAAAGATAGCCGTTTTTCAACCAATTATCAGCTACCTCTGTTTGATAGCCATTAACGATTTTCTGTTCAAATAAGCCATATTTATAGCGAATACCATTGCCATGACCAGCAATCCCCGCAAAGGCCATGGAGTCAAGGAAACAGGCTGCTAATCTGCCTAATCCCCCATTACCTAACCCTGCATCCCTTTCTTCACCGATTAAATCAGCCAAATCGATATTTAATTCCTTAAGGCCTTCGGCCACAATATCATAGATCCCTATATTGATGAGATAGTTATGGAGGAGCTTACCGATTAAAAACTCCATGGAAAAATAATAAACCTGCTTACCAGGCTGTTGGGGACCTTTTTGGTGATGGACATAATTGGTGAAAGCCCGGCAGAGGCTAATCTCTTCTTTGATAAGGACAACTAAGGTATGATATTTATCCCATAAGGTACCTTTTTCGAGAGGGGTCCCCTTAATCTCGGCAAACTTTTCAAGATAGGCATCTTTGAAACTCTTCTTATCCGCAAACATACCCTTCTCTCCTTCTGAGCTAGCTCTATGGATTTCCTCAGACCATTCATATGCCAGAAGTTTTCTTTTATGAATTAGGTTTAAGCAAGAGAGCACCCAAAGGGGGGATATTCAAAACTACAGAATGCTTTAGCCCATGCCAGGGAATATCCTCCACTGGTATTAAACCACTGTTAATAACCCCATCCCCTCCATACTCCAAGGAGTCACTATTGAGAATTTCCTCATATGTGGTTGCTTCTCGTACACCGATCCGATAATTACTGTACTGCTTAGGTAAAAAGTTAATAAGGATGATTAAATAATCATCCACCTCCATACCTTGCCGGGAAAAAACAATTATCCCCTGCTCATAATTATGAACATCAATCCACTGAAACCCGGAATAGTCCTGATCCTTTTCCCAAAGAGCCTTTTCCCGTCCATAAAGGTTAAGAAGCCTTTGCACAAAATAATGAAACTTCCCATGGAGTTCATAGTCTAATAAAAACCAATCCAGTTCCCGATCCTCCCGCCATTCAATGAATTGAGGAATCTCCCCTCCCATAAAAAGAAGTTTTTTGCCAGGATAGCAAAGAAAGTAGCAATATAAAGCCCTTAAGCCGGCGAATTTCTCCTGATATTGCCCAGGCATTTTATTAAGCAAAGATTTTTTACCATGGACAACCTCATCATGAGATAAAGGAAGGATAAAATTCTCCTCATAGGCGTACATCATAGGGAAAGTCAAGAGCTCATGAAAAAACCGCCGTTCCTGAAAATCCTTGCTTATATAGCGGAGGGTGTCATTCATCCACCCCATGTTCCATTTAAAGTCAAAGCCCAGGCCACCTTCCCTAACTGGTTTGGTAACACCGGGCCAAGGGGTAGCCTCTTCCGCAATCATTAAGACATCAGGATAATAATTATGGACAACAGTGTTCAAACATTGAAGAAAGTTAATTGCCTCTAAGTTTTCTCTTCCCCCATATGCATTGGGTTGCCAAGGCTTTCCCTCTTTACCGTAGTCCAGATAGAGCATGCTACTGACACCATCCACCCGTAACCCATCCACATGAAAAACATCAAACCAAAAAATAGCATTGGAAATAAGGAAGCTCCAAACTTCCCGCCGAGAAAAATCAAATTTATAGGTACCCCAATGGTCATGGCGTTCTGACTCATAGAGAGGAGTTCCATCAAAAAGAGCTAAGCCATGGCTATCAGGACAAAAATGCCCCGGCACCCAATCTAAAATCACCCCGATCCCTGCTTGATGGCAGAGATCGATTAAGAGCATCAGCTCCTCTGGTTTCCCATAACGACTAGTACAAGCATAATAACCTGTAACTTGATAACCCCAGGAACCATCATAGGGGTGTTCCATCAGGGGTAAGATTTCAATATGGGTAAAACCCATGGTTTTTATATATTCAATAAGTTGGGAGCTAATTTCCTTATAACTATAAAAGTCCTCTCCCTTTTTGCGCCAGGAACCTAGATGTAATTCATAAATAACCATAGGTTCTTGGAGATAATCCTTGGATTTTCTTTGGACTAACCACTCCTCATCCCCCCAAGAATAACCTTCTAAAGAAGTGATCACAGATGCTGTTTGAGGGCGAACTTCCGTAGAGAATGCAAAAGGATCCCCTTTCAGAAATATCTTACCTTCAGGGGTAAGGATTTTATATTTATAAATCTCCCCTTCCTCTAAATGAGGGATGAAAAGAGTCCAAATTCCTTGGTCAGCCCATTTTTCCATGGGATGATCTTTACCATCCCAATTATTGAAATCCCCTACCACCCATACCTGTTGGGCATGGGGAGCCCAAAGGGCAAAATAAGTTCCCCATCTACCTCCATCTTTAATAATATGGGCACCAAATTTTCGATAGCTATGATAGAACTCACCCCGATTGAATAAATACATTTCACTGGAAGTAAGCTTATTATCTTGAAAATATTCTTGCTCCCTCTGATCAGCTTCCTGTTTTATTTTTTGCTTCACTTTTCGGTTCACATTTAGCTTCACTTTTTGTTTCACATTTTGATTCATGTTTTGGTTCACTATTTCCTTCACTTTCTAACTCACAACTCCTCACAGGAATCTGCCTTGCTTAAGTTATTAAAGTTATCTTCTTAGCCCTCTACCCTACCATCCTGTCCCCTATCCTAAATTCTGTCCCTATCCTAAATTCTGCCCTCTATCCTAAATACTGCCCATGCTGAAAGGATTATTCAGAGTTTTTTAACTAAACCAGGGCGTTATTTTAGGATGGATTCTTACTCTCCATTAAATGAAAGCTAGTATGTACTATAGCTATGCACTATTTTTTCAAATAGAACTGATCTAGTCCCATAGAAAAAGGGAGCATCCTCAACTGTCCATAACCCAGTCAAAGATACTCCCTAGTAAGTTAATCCTTAGCAAGTTACTCCTTAGGAATCAAAGTTACTTCTCTATATTTTACTTCTTCCTCTTTGCAAAATAATCGCTTTGAATTAACCAATCCGCCACTTCCATTCCCTGAATAGCATGTTCCTTCCATTCCTCACTTTTCCCCCTAAAAGTTCCGTTACCGAGAAGAGCATAATCTCTAGTTGTAGTGAGAAGATTTCTCCCTAAAGCTGTATGAGAGTACTCTTCATAATCGATGCCCAATAAGTAAACAATAGTAGGTAGGATATCGATTTGACCACCAGTGGTTTCAATCACCTGGGGTTCCATCCCCTTTTTATAAATCAATAACGGAACTTTACTTGCATCCTCTCGCCAGGCTAGTAAATCATCCTTAGTTAGGGGCCAATCTTCTTGGATGGATAAAGTGTCTAATTCCGAGGTGTAATATTTATGAATACCACCATGATCCCCATAAAGAACTACTAGAGTATTGTCCAGAAGTCCCCCCTCATCTAGTTTAGCTAAAAATGTCCCGATCTGTTTATCTACATAATGAAGACTCTGGAAATAACTTCCCAGCTTTGTTTGATCTAATTCCGGTGGTAGTTCTAATTCCCGTTTTTCTGGAGGAAGATCAAAAGGGCCATGGCTGGTCATGGTAATTATAAAATCGTAAAAAGGCTCTTTAGTCTCTAAGATGATGGGGACCATCTGCCTTAGATAGCTCTCATCACTTAAGCCCAGGCCTATTTTTTCTTCCATAACAAAATCTCTGGAGTCGAGGGTTTCATCAAAACCCATTTCTGTAAGTGCCTCCACCCAATTCCAATAAGCTGGATTATCAGCATGACTAGCCCGGGTTCTATAACCCCTTTCTTTCAACAACAAAGGAAGGGAGTTATAAGTATTCTGGGGATAACGGAAGAAGGTACTCCCTCTACGAACGGGATAGAGGGAAGTATTGGCTAAAAGTTCTGCATCAGAGGTGGTACCAGTCCAAACTTGCTCGTAAAAATTAGGAAAATAGATACTATTAGCCAATAATGAATTTAGATGAGGTGTGATCTCCTGACCATCTATTCTTAAGTTAATCAGAAAATTCTCCAGGGATTCTACTTGAATAAGGAGCAGATTATGCCCCGCAAAAATCCCTTGTAGTTCTCCTTCTGGTGGAACCTCTTGATGATTCTTATACCAATTGGCAATGATTTCTTCTTGCTCCTCTGTTAATTCTATAGTTCGGTTTTCCTTAAAGTACACATAGGCATCATAGAGATGGTAGCCTATGGGGGATAAATTGCGCATGGTATCAATGGGAGTCCAACAAATCCGAAAGACGATATACCTTTGCCCCTTTTCGACAATATCATAGCGGTAGTGAGCATATGAGATAGAGCTGATAGATATAGCTAGGATCAGAATAAAAAATAATAGATTACGGCCAATACCTTTCCCTAGTTTTTTATGCCTTAGTAGTATAAAAAGCCCGATTAAAATATCAATAAAGAAAATTATATCGTAAGTATGGATTAGGGAAAAGATTGTACTCCCTAAATCCTCTAAGTTAGAGGTTTGGCTTATTAAATGAACTGAAAGGAAATTTTCAAAGCCCCGATAATAGAGTAAATTAGCAAATAAGAGAAAAGAAAGCAAAGAACTAAGGAAAAGGGTAACCCACATACGAGCTCGCCCTTTCCACAGTAAAGCTATAGAAAAATAGCTCATAGTGAAAAACAAAGCCATCAAGTTAGTGAGTCTATAGAAAATTACAAAGTAGAAATACCAAGAATTATTCCAGGTTGTAGTTAGTCCCAAAAAAATCAGGACTTTAGCTAAGCCCCCCAGAGATAAAACCAGCCAAAAAGGATCCGGTAATAGTCGAAAAAGTTTATGAAGTTTAACTTGCCATGTATTTAGTCCAGATAATTCCATATTATCACCTTACCCATAACTTCTATATTAACATATCTTTCAGGGTTAAGTTAATTGGAAAATAAAAAAGAACTGTTGGTCCAATGAACATACTATCATTCATTGGACAACAGTTCTAATATACTTTAATAGTATCTAATTAAGTATTAGCAGCCACATCCTCCACCACAGCTACTTTCGCAGTCTGGACCAAAATTCTTGGCAAGGCGAATTTCAAAGCCGCCTCCTGCTTCTGTCTCTACGAAGTCAATATAGGCCCCTTCCAAATACTCGGTAAGTGTGTTGGCAACTATAATAGAAACTCCATGTTCTTCATCCAAAATGTCTATTTCCGTTTTTTCATCTTCCAACGTCATCCCAAAGCTTGGGCCTCCACATCCAAATCCCGCAAGGTATAATCTAAGATAAGCATTTTCCTTATTCTGAGCTTTTTGAACTTCTTTAACCTTTTGGGCTGCAATCTCGGATATTTTAACCATAATTACATCTCCTTCTCTAGGCATTTTGACGCTGCAAGATCTATCTTTAAAGGTTGAAACTTTATCTACTAAACTAATTCTCTTGTTAATTATAATATAACATCGAACAAACATTATGGAAAGGTTATTTTTTGAATATTCTAGAACTTCTCTTATTTCATATAATCATCATACATGTTCCTATCCTTAAGGAGTACATCATGAGAGCCACCTTCAACAATACTTGTAGCAGATACAAGGGTAATCCGGGCATTTTTTTGTAAATCAGGAATTGAAAGGGTCCCACAGTTACACATTGTGGAGCGAATTTTGTTCAAAGTGATATTTACATTATCTTTCAAACTACCTGCATAGGGAACATAGGAGTCTACTCCTTCTTCGAAGGAAAGGTTTTTATCTCCGCCCATATCATAGCGCTGCCAGTTTTTTGCTCGATTAGAGCCCTCACCCCAATATTCCTTC
Organism: Desulfitobacterium sp.; assembly: GCA_012799495.1. Lineage (GTDB taxonomy): Bacteria > Bacillota > Desulfitobacteriia > Desulfitobacteriales > Desulfitobacteriaceae > Desulfitobacterium. Next base: position 8,779 of record JAAZLD010000352.1, read on the forward strand.
ATATAATTTCCATTAACAATGACTCTATTTGTAGGGCTTTCATCAAAACGGGCAAAGTAGCGGCCTAACATCACAAAGTCCGCTCCCATAGCTAAAGCTAGAGTAATATGGTAGTCCAGAACAATACCACCATCAGAACAAATTGGAATATAGATACCAGTCTTTTCAAAGTACTCATCCCGTGCTTTTGCCACTTCGATGACAGCTGTAGCTTGACCGCGGCCAATTCCTTTTTGTTCCCGAGTAATACAAATGGAGCCTCCACCAATACCTACCTTGACAAAATCTGCTCCTGCTTCCGCTAAGAATAAAAATCCTTCCCGGTCTACTACGTTTCCGGCACCAACTTTTACTGTATCTCCATATTTTTCTCGGATCCATTTAAGGGTAATTCTTTGCCATTCCGTAAAACCTTCGGAAGAGTCAATACAAAGAACATCTGCTCCAGCGTCAACTAATGCCGGTACTCGCTCTTCATAGTCCCGAGTGTTGATCCCGGCACCAACTACATAGCGCTTTTTGCTATCTAAAAGTTCAAGTTCGTTTTCTTTATTGGCTTCATAATCTTTACGGAAGACCATAGCTACTAATCTTTGTTCTTTATCAATCAAAGGTAAGCTATTTAATTTGTGTTCCCAAATTATATCGTTGGCTTCTTTCAGGGTGGTTTTTTCATCAGCACAAATTAGATCATCGAACTTAGTCATAAATTCTGAAACCTTAATATCTGGGGACATACGGCTAACACGATAATCCCGACCTGTAACAATCCCCAGCAATTTACCATGGGCTGTACCATCATCTGTTACAGCAACAGTAGAATGGCCGG